>NZ_RAWL01000059.1:0-29492 GCF_003668885.1 Corallococcus sp. AB049A
CCGCACGCCCTGGGCCTTGCGCAACTGCCGCACCATGCGCTTCACGGCCGAGTAGCTCGCCGCGAAGCCCTCCACCTCCAGCCGCAGCCTGTCGTGGATGGCGCGTGCGCCCACCCCCTGTCCGAGCAACGTTTCCACACGCTGCTGCCACGCCACCAGTGACGAGGTCTGCTGCGGTGGCAGCTTCGACGGCAAGTGCACCTGCACCAGCGCCTTGAGCACCTCCAACTCGGGCACCTCGTCCTCAGGGCCCTCCAGCACCCCGGCCGCCGAGAGCGCCGCGCGGTACGTCCTCTCGGTATTCGGGCCCATGCCCAACAGCCGTGCCACTTCGCGCGCACCCGTCCCCATGCGGTGCAGCCGCACCAACTCTCTCAACCTGTCCATGTCGACTCTCCGGTAGCTCATCCGCGCGCGTCCCTGGCCGCACCGCGGGGGCGGTGCTCGTGGACGCGCGAGAATGCACGGGATGACTGGCCGGGTAGGCGCTCAGCCCACCTACTGGCCGCGTTTCTTCCAACCAGCTCCAGGGTGAACGGACCGCCGCCCCAGTTGCTCCGCGCTGCGATCCGCTTGGCCGACCCCGTCGCGATCCGCTTGGCCGCCCCCGCTGTGAACAGCTTGGGTGACCCGACTGCGATCCATTACCCCGGCCCGTCACAGCCGACGAAGAACGCCCAGTCATCTGACTGGACCGTGACGCCCGACCCCTTCCGCCAGGCAGTGACCTCCGCCTTCCAGGCCGCGGCGCCGCCTCGCAGGGGGAACGCACGCGTGACCGCGAGCCGGTGAACCTGTTCATGGTCACGCAGGAGGCTGCGATTGACCGCTTCGACCTCACCGGGCTTCGCACGCAGGCGCAACTCCGCCGCCTTCATGGCGCCGTCCTGGCGGTACAGCGTGGACAGGTCCTCCACCACCAGCCAGCGCTCGACCAGGGCGAAGTAAATCAGCAGGACCGGCGGAAGCGTCCCGTCCCGGGCGTGTTTGCGCCAGGCCTTCACCCGGCCATCGTCCTCGGGTGAGGGTGCGCGCAGCGGCATCACTCCGCCACTGCGCTCCGGGAGGGCACCGGCTTCCGCCCAGGACCAGTCCTCCGCGCGGAAGGGAGGAAACCGCGATGCCGCGTCGAGCCCGCACGGAGGCTCCGGAAGAACTCCCGTCCCGATGATGGGCACCGTGGAATATCCCTGTGTCAGACCGCCATGACTCCGCCATCCACGAAGAGCTCGACGCCCGCGACGAAGCGGCTCTCGTTCGACGCCAGGAACAGCACCGCGCTCGCGACCTCCTCCGGCTGGCCGAGCCGTCCGAGCGGTGTCAGCTGTTTCAGTACGTCCTCCATCCCCGCGTTGCGCTGGAGGTACGTCTGCATCGCGGGCGTCTCAATGACCCCCGGTGAGACCACGTTGACGCGGATGCCCCGGCTCTTCAGGTCGGTCGTCCAGGTTCGCGCGAGGGAGCGGATCGCGGCCTTGGTCGCGTTGTAGACCGACAGGGCAGGGAAGCCTCTGCTGCCACTGGCCGACCCGGCGAGGATGACCGTCCCTCCGTCGGTCATGAGCGGCAGCGCCTTCTGCACGGTGAAGATCATGCCCTTCACGTTCGCGCTGAACACGCGATCGAAGTGCTCCTCGTCAATCTCACCGAGCGCCCGGGTCTCGGAGATTCCCGCATTGGCGAAGACGACATCGACCCTGCCGTGTTCGCGCTGGATGCGCTCGTAGAGCCGGTCGAGGTCGGAGAGGTTTCCAACGTCCCCCTGGATGCCAACGGTGGCACCCCCGATTTCGGTGACTGCCTCGTCGAGCCGCTCCTGCCTCCGCCCGGTGACGTAGACCCTGGCCCCCTCCGCGGCGAAGGCCCTGGCGGTCACGAGCCCGATGCCGTCACTTCCGCCGGTGACGACCACGACTTTGTCTTTGAAACGCGTCATCTGGATTCCTCTCCTTCAAGGATGGCGCGTTCAAGGTATCCGTTGCATACCTAGGTTCAAGAGCGTACCTTGAGCATCCCAGGTATGCCGCGCGATACTGAAGACGAACGCATCTACCGAGCCGACTGCCCCACCCGGCCAATCCTCGACCAGATTGGCGACAAGTGGTCGATGATGGTCCTTGCCGTGCTCGTGCCCGCGCCGAGGCGGTTCAACGCCATCAAGCGACAGCTCGAGGGAATCACCCAGCGCGTGCTGACGCAGACGCTGCGAAAGCTCGAACGCAACGGGATGGTCCGCCGCCGCGTCCTCGGCGGTTCGCCGCCGGGCGTCGAATATGCGCTCACCCCGCTGGGCAGGTCGCTCCAGGAGCCGTTCGCGGTGTTGTACGACTGGACCCTCGCGCACATCGACGCGATCCAGGAGCACCAGGAAGCCTACGACCGCGAGGCGGTGGCCGCCGCTCGCGACTCGGACTGAGACGGCGGGCCCGGTTTCCAGGCCCGCCGCGAGTCCGCCTCAACGGCTCAGCGCCACGTGTCGTTCACGGTGGAGGTGCCCATGGCCGGCGTCGACAGGGTGCGGTTGGCGCCGCTCTCCCAGGTGACGTTGTTGGCGGCGTCCTTCTTGATGAACTTGTACTCCACCGCCGTGGAGCCCGGCAGCCCGACGGCCGCGCTCCACGTGGGGTAGTTGGCCGCGGACAGCAGGATGGCGCTGGCCGGGCTCCAGCTCCCCAGCGCGGCGACGCTGCCCACCACGTACACGTTCTGTCCCACCACGGTGCTCGCCGTGACGTTGAACGTGACCGTCGCCCCGCTGGTGGACGTGGTGACGGAGAGCGCGCTGCTGGCCGCGGACGTATTGCCCGCCGCGTCGCGTGCCTTGACCGTGTAGCTATAGGCCGTGTTGGAGGACAGCCCGCTGTCCGTGTAGCTCGTGGACGTGGGCGTGCCCACCTGTGTGCCATTGCGGAACACCTGGTAGCCCGTCACGCCGACGTTGTCCGTGGACGCGGACCACGTGAGCGTCACGGAGCGGTCCGTGCGCGTCGCCGCGAGCCCCGTGGGAACGGACGGCGCCGTGGTGTCCACGCGCAGGAACGGATACGTGCCCGTCACCGGGCCGTTGATGTCCTCGATGTACTTGCCACCCTCCAGCCGGTACTTCCCCGCGCCCACCTTCGCGTGGTGCGAGTAGTACGTCACCAGATCGTCGTGCGGCATGGGCGCGCCCGACGGCAGGAAATAGGTGTAGTTCGCCGGAGGCGACTGCTTGATCTGGATGACCTGCGCGTCATACGCGTAGCGGATGGGGCCGCCCACCGGTGTCGCGTTGTATTGGGTCAGGTCGTAGTACGCCCAGAAGTTGGGCATGTGATTGTGATACACGTGCGCGGCGGCGATTTGAGCCTTTGCCGGTGGCGCGTGTAACAGCATGACGGCGAACACCGCGAGCAAGGCCCGTTGCGACTGTCTTTTCATGGCGCCTGCTTACGGATGTTTGACTCGGGCTTTCCCATGTAAACTCGGAATGACAATCTGTAAATCCGTACTGCGATGCGTCAGGCATTCGCGCAAAGGCTGTCGTTGACAGAGGGGGAGCGGGCCCGGACAGTCAGCCGCGCCATGGCCACCTATCCCGCGTCAGCCCGTGAAGCCTTTGTCCAGTTGCGTACGCTTTCGGAGGCGCTGGCCCGGCCGGAGGAGCGTGCCCAGGCGCTGGCGGAGCTGCGGGAACTGGCGGAGCTGGCGCGCGACAAGCCGGAGGGCGCGCCGCTGCGCCTGGCGTCGGTGGTGGTGGCGGTGGGCGCGTCGCAGGAGCGGCTGGAGTTGCTGATTCCGCCGTCCATCTTCGCCCCCGAGGCGTGGGCCTTCACGTTCCTGGAGGGCCTCTTGAAGGTCCCGCTGGACGAGTACGCCGGCAAGCAGCTGGTGGAGGTGGGCTCCGGCTCCGGGTGGATCTGCATCGCGCTGGCGAAGTTCACGGGGCTTCAGCGCATCCGGGGGTTGGATCTGAACCCGCAGGCCCCGGCGGTGGGGCTCTGCAACGCGTGGCTCAACGGCGACGAGCAGCTGGTGTCGCGGCTGTCCTTTGGTGAGAGCGACCTGCTGCTCGGCGAGCCGCAGAAGCCGGCGTGGGATTTCATCGTCGGGTGCATCCCCCAGGTGCTGCGCGGCGACGAGCTGCCCGCGGAGCTGGCGCAGGCGGATGCGCAGGCGCTGTTGGACCTGTCCAACTACACGTCGCTGCAGAACGTCTACGAGGATCACTTCGGCCTGGGGCTCATCGCGCGGCTGCTCAACGAGGCGCCGGAGCGGCTGTTGCCGGGAGGCCGGTTGCTCCTGAACCTCGCGGGCCGTCCGGGCCGCGCCATCATCGCGCGGATGTTCACGCGGCGAGGCTTCACCACCCGCGTGCGCGTGGCCCGGCGCGTGATGCAGGCGGCGGACACGGACATCCGTCCGCTGGTGTCCCTGGAGCAGCGCACCGGGCGCGAGTTCGAGTTCTTCATGGAGGCCCACAGCCCGGAGCCCCTGCGCGCGGCGACGGCGCTGGGCTGGCTGCAGGCGGGCCACCCCATCTGGCACGAGGTGGCGGTGTGGGAAGCGCACCTGTCGCTGCCCCGGGAGACGCTGGCCCTGCGCGCCGCGCTCCGCTCGCTGGGCGTCGCCGCGCTCCAGGAGGAGCTGGACCTGGGGGCGGTGTCCGCGGAGCAGCTGGGCTTCGTCACGGCGCTCGCGGAGCGGCTGTCGCAGGCGCCGTATCTGCCCTACGCGCACGAGTCCGGTGACGCGTCCTTCCGCAGGCTGGTGGCCCGCTACCTGGACCGGCACTTCGGCCTGAGGTTGTCGGAGGACTCGCTGTTCGTCGCGCCGGAGCGGGAGCAGGCCGTCTATTCGTTCCTGCTCGCCACGTGCGACCCCGGGGACGCGGTGCTGGTGTCGCGCAGCCTGCATCCGCTCTACGCGCGAGCGCTGGACAAGGCGGGCGTGCGCGCCACGGTGACGCACAACACGCTGGGGGAGATCCGCCGCCTGCTGAGCGCCTTCGACGTGAAGGCCGTGCTCCTGACGGTGGAGCCGGGCGAGCGCACCAACCTGGCCGTCCTGCGCGACATCGTGGCGGAGGCCGCGCGGCGGGGCATCTGGGTGGTGCTGGACGAGAGCGCCTTCTTCAACATCACCGGGGAGGTGGAGCCGCGCACGCTGTTCGAGTTCCTTGCCCGGACGCAGCACGCGCCCAACCTGGTCATCCTGTATGGCCTCATCAAGAACGCGGTGTGGCCGGACCTGGAGCTGACGCTGCTGCTCCCCGTGCCGGAGCCGCTGCGCGTGGACCTGGAGGTGGCGGCGGAGGTGACGTACTCGCGCATCAGCGTCCTGGCGGAGTGGTTCTACGAGCGCACCTTCTCCGAGCTGCTGGCCTTCCGCATGGCCTTCGCGGAGCCGGAGCCGCCCTCGCCGCACCGGGTGCCGGAGGTGCCGCTGCCGCGCTCGCAGCGCATCGCGCGGCTGGCGGAGCTGCCCGCGTTCGCGCCGAAGTTCTTCCGCGAGGACGACCCGGAGCTCGTGCGCCTGGACTACGGCGAGAACGAGGGCCCGCTGCCGCTGCCGCTCGTTGAAGGGCTCATCGCGGCGGGCGTCGCGCCGCGCTCGGACGGTGCGCAGACGGGGCTGTCGGAGGCCGTGGCCGCCTTCCTGCTGGAGACGCGAGGCGCCCGCTATGCCCCCGAGGACGTCGTGGTGGCGCCCGGCGTCTGGCCGCTGATGCACCACCTGGGCGTGGCGCTGCGCCAGCGGCTGGGCCGGGGGCCGCGCGTGTTCCTGGTGACGCCTTGTTACGGCGTGCTCGCGCCCACGTTCCTCGCGGCGGGGTGCGAGGTGGAGTCCGGCCCGCTGGGCACGCTGCTGTCGCGCCGCACGCGGGGTGGGACGCCGGACGCGGTGGTGCTGTCGCAGCCGGCGAACCCCACGGGGCACTACCTGTCGCACGAGGAGTTGATGGCGCTGGCGACGTTCGTGGTGGAGCAGCGCTGCCTGTGGATCTCCGATGAAATCTTCGGCCTGGTGAACCTCACCAACCCCACGGCGGAGACGGTGCACAGCCCGGTGACGCTGGAGGGCGCGGTGCCCGGCATCGGCGCGAGGACGGTGCTGCTGGGCGGCCTGTCGAAGGAGTTCGCGGCCGGAGGCCTGCGCGTGGGCTGGCTGGCCACGAAGGACCGGGCGCTGGTGACGGCGCTGCGGGACAGCGCCCCGGGTGTGCTGCACACGCCGACGGCTCGCGCGGCGGCGTACCTGTACGCGGCCCACGCGCGGGGGCCGGATGGCCAGTTGCTCTATCCCGCGCGGCACAAGGCCTTGAGGAACTACCTGGCGCGGATGCGGAGGGAGCTCGCGGAGAAGCGGGCGCTCATCGCGGAGGCGCTGCCCGACGACGGACGGGCGGAGGCCACCGAGGCGGGCGGCCTGTTCCTCGCGCCGCCGATGACGGCGTGGCTGGGGCGCTCGGTGGACGGGGTGAAGCTCACGCCGGAGAACCTGCCGCGGATCATCTACGAGCACACCCACGTGGTGCTCAACGGCGGCGCCTGGTGCGGCGATCCGGAGCGCGTGCGCGCGGTGTTCTCCATCCCGAAGGAGAAGGTGTTGAAGGCCCGCGACCGCCTGAGGGCCTTCGGCCAGCGGCTGCGCTGATCCACCACTACACTGCGCCGGCCCATGCTCCGCTCCCTCTGTGTCCTGCTCTGCTGTCTGCCCGCCGGTGCGCTCGCGGCCTCCGAGTCCTGGCTCGTGACGACCGACCTGTGGGGCAACCCGGCCTATCAACTCCTCACGCTGGAGCGCGACGGGAAGAACCTCTCCGGAGAGTTGGATGGGGACGCGTTGAAGGGGGCGCGCACGGGCAACGCCGTCCACTTCGTCGTCACCGATTCGCGTCAGAAGACCTATGTCTTCGACGGCAAGGTGAGCGGCGGAACGCTGCGCGGCACCGCGGACTACCCCGACAGCAACAACCCGAAGGCGCGGGCGTCCCATGCCTTCTCCGCGCGGTTGCTTCCGTCCCGGCCCTCGGGGACGCCGCGTGTGCATGACTTCACGCCCACCTCCTGGTCCAACGAGTTCACGGCGCACCGAGCGCCGGTGCTGACCGTCTGGCCGGGCGACACGGTGCGGACCTCGACGCTCGACTCCGGGGGCATGGACTCCAAGGGCGTCACGCGCGCGCTCTTCGGCAATCCGCAGACAGGCCCCTTCTTCATCGCCACCGCGAACCCGGGCGACACGCTGGCCATCCGGATCCGCCGCCTCAGGTTGAACCGCACGTTCGCGGACAGCCTGGATGGCATCGTGGGCCGGGCCCTCACGACGGGCCTTGCGGCGAAGGCGACGGAGCTGGGCAAGCCCGTGCGCTGGAAGCTCGACGTCGAGCGCGGCGTCGCGACGCCGGAGACCCCGACGGAGCGCCTGAAGGCCTTCACCGTGCCGCTGCGGCCCATGCTGGGCGGCCTGGCGGTGGCGCCCGGCTTCGGCTCCGCGCCCCTGTCCACCGGCGACACGGGCCGCTACGGCGGCAACATGGACTTCAACGAGGTCGTGGAGGGTACCACCGTCTACCTCCCCGTCGCGCAGCCCGGGGCCCTCCTGTACCTGGGCGACGCGCACGCCGCGCAGGGCGACGGTGAGACGTCGCAGTACGCGCTGGAGACCTCCATGGACGTCGAGTTCACCGTGGACGTCCTGCACGGCAAGCCGCCGCCCTCCACGCCCCGCGTGGAGTCCCCCACGCACCTGATGGCGCTGGGGCAGGGCGGCTCGCTGGATGACGCCCTGCGCTCCGCGACGCAGGGGCTGACGCAGTGGCTGGAGCAGGACTACGGGCTCACGCTGTCGGAGAGCGCCCAGGTGCTGGGCAGCTCCGTGCAGTACGTCGTCGCGAACCTCGCCGGGCGCAGCGTGGGCGTCGCCGCGAAGCTGGACAAGGCGCGGCTCCAGGCCCTCCGGCCCACCGTGAAGTGAGCTGTAGGCCCGGGTAGGCCCCGGGGCGGGAAATAGGGGCGGAAATGCCGTGTCGATTCCGCGGCCCCTCGTTCGACGTGGAGCTGAACCCTCGAACCTGGAGCCCTCCATGGCCATCAAGCTCGCCATCGCCGCCCTTGTCCTCGTCGCCGCCCTGGGCGCCTTCGTCGCCACCCGGCCGGACCACTTCCGCATCGAGCGCAACGCGCACGTGGCCGCGCCCCCGGCCACCGTCTTCGCGCTGATCAACGACCTGCACCGCTTCGACACGTGGAACCCGTTCCGCTCCGAACCCGCCCCCGGCGTGACCAAGTCCTGGGATGGGCCCAACGAAGGGCCGGGCGCCAGCTTCTCCTATGCCGGCGGTGAGTCCGGGGATGGGCGCCTGACCATCCTGGAGAGCCAGCCCGGCGAGCGCGTCGTCATCAAGCTGGAGTTCTTCAAGCCGTTCGAGGCCACGAACCAGGCCACCTTCACGCTCACGCCGGAGAACGGCGGCACCCGCGTGAGCTGGGCGATGGAGGGCGAGAACACCCTGATGGGCAAGGTGATGTCGCTCGTCGTGAACATGGACACGATGCTCGGCAAGAACTTCGAGCAGGGCCTCGCGAACATGGACGCCATCGCGCGAGGCGCTGCCCCGGCCTCCGGCGCGAGCGCCCAGGCGCGCTGACGCGCGCGCCTCAGTCCTCCAGCGCCCGGTAGGCGCCCTTGGAGAACGCCATGGCCAGGGCCTCGTCGTCGGGGCCCTGCGCCCTTCGCTGGACCATGAGGATGGCCGTCAGGTCCTGCCGGGGATCGACGAAGAACATCGGGCCGTAGCCGCCCGCCCAGCCGTAGCGGCCCGCGGTGGGGGAGACGCCATCCGGCTTCGTGCACACGGCGCCGCCGAAGCCCCACCCGGATGCATCCCAGAAGCCGGGGAAGAAGGGCGAGGCGGCCTTCGTCTCCTCCGGAATCTGATCCGTCAGCATCTCCTGGAGGTTCGCGGAGGACAGCAGGCCCTGGCCCCCGCTCAGCAGCATCCGGCAGGACGCGAGGATGTCATCCGCCGTGGACACCAACCCGCCCTGGCCACCTCCGGAAGGGAAGGCGGGAGGCCGCGACCAGAAGCTGTCCGCCGGGGTGTCCCACGCCTCCAGCCTCCCCGTGGCCTCGTCGAGCCCATAGGCCGTCGTGAGCCGATCGAGCTTCTCCGTGGGCACGACGAACGCCGTGTCCTTCATGCCCAGCGGCGCGAAGAGCCGCTCGCGCAGGAAGTCGTCGAAGGGCCTTCCCGAGGCCCGCGCGACCAGCACGCCCAGGACCTCGTAGCCGGTGTGATAGGCCCACCGCTCTCCGGGTTGATGACGCAGCGGCAGCGAGCCCAGCCGCCGCATGAACTCATCGGGCGGATCCGTGAGCATGTGGAAGCCGGGCTCCACCCGGGCCTCGGCCATGGCCCGCTGGATGGGGTGCGTGCCGGGAGGTGCCATCACCGCGCCCAGGCCCCAGCGCAGCGTGAGCAGGTCGCGCACGGTGATGGCGCGCTTCGCGGGGACGGTGTCGTCCAGCGGCCCGTCGGGCGTGCGCAGGACGCGGCGGTTCGCCAGCTCCGGCAGCCACGCGTCCACGGCGCCGTCGAGCGGAAGCGTCCCGTCCTCCACGAGCATCAGCGTGGCCACCGCCGTGATGGGCTTCCCCATGGACGCGAGGCGGAAGAGGCTGTCCCGCCGCATGGGCGCATCCGAGGCCGTGAGGCCCTGCGTCCCCAGCGTGTCGACGTGCACGGTGTCCCCGCGCGCAATCAGGGCGACGACGCCGGGCAGGTCGCCGCCCTCGACGTGGCCGCGCAGGGCGGAGGTCACTTCGGCGAGCCGTGGCGCGGAGAGCGTGGCGGAGCGTGGGGGCATGGCCCCGAGTCTAGCCCTCAGCGCTTCGCGAGGATGAACGCCGTGACGGAATAGCGCTGGTGGCCCCGGGCCTCGGACGTCCACTCGGTCACCCGGTGGGGAGCGCCCTTCGCGCGGAAGATGAACACCGAGTTGAAGAGCGGCGGGACGCGCATCATGTCCGCGTCCACCTCGGGATGCCGGAAGGTGAGGACGCCGCCGAAGCGGTCCTCCCACGGGCGCGTGAAGTTGTAGACGACGGCCAGCCCCTCCTCGTCCGTGTCCCGGTGCTCCGGAAAGAACTCGCCCACGTCCATGCGCGACACCTGCACCTGGCGCGTCTCCAGCGGTTCAGGCCAGCCCACCAGCGCGGCGTGGAAGGCCGCGCCATCCGCGCTCTGGAGCCACGCGCAGAAGTCCGTCAGGGCGGAGGGGGCCTGCTGCTTCAACGGCGCGATGTGCAGCGGATAGGGCCCGTGGTGGTGGCGCACGAAGTGCGCGTCGCGCAGGGCCTGGTGCAGGGCCTCGGCGCGCTCGGGGAGGAGCGCGTCCCGGAGGCAGAGGTGCGGCACCCGCCCGCCTTCGATGAACTCCTGGCGGAGGGTGGCGTGCAGTGCTTCGGAGACGGAGGCCAGCCGCGTCCAGCCCGCAGCGGACGCCGGGAACACCTCGGGCTTCGCGGCCGGGACGGGGCCGAACAGGCTGTCGGCGAAGTCCGGGATGAAGAACCCGCTCGGGCGCTCAGGCCTTGGAGACGAGGTAGCTGGCGAGCCGGGTGATGACTTTGCCGTCGCGCGGATCATCGAAGAACGAGATGGCGGGGGTGGGGTTGAATTCGAGCGCCACGAAGGCGCCGTCCGGGGTGCGCCGCAGGTCCACCGCCGTGAAGACCATGCCCAGCGCCCTGGCTCCCTTGAGGCACACCTCCCAGGCTGCCTTCGGCAGGCGGGCGGGCTTCACGCGGTGCAGGTTCTGCCGCGCGTCCACCACGCCGTCGGTGGGGATGTGGAACGCGGACACGGGCTCGCCGTCGAGCACGTAGGCGCGGAACTCGTCGCCTTGGATCTGCTCCTGGAACAGCACCGGGCAGTTGGCGAGCAGCTGGAGCCGCTCCTCGGTGAGGTCCGCCTCCCCCACCTTGCGCACCAGCGCGCCGCCGCCCAGCGGCTTGTAGACGACGGCCCCGTGGCGCGCGACGAACTCGCGCACGGCGTCCGGCGAGGCGGAGGCGAGGGTGCTGGGGACGGGGATGCGATGGCGGCGCAGCAGGGCCAGCTGGTGCAGCTTGAGGTAGTGCAGCTCCACCGCCTCCATCGGATTGACGAACGAGCCGCCGCGCCGGTGGAGCGAGCGCAGCACGGAGTGGAGGAACGACTGGCGCTCCCGCTCGGCGAGGTATTGCTCCTGCCAGCGCGGGAAGTTGCGCTCGGACAGGGCCTCGGGCTCGGGGACCGGGAGCGAGAGGCGCACGAGCTTGATGTAGAACGAGCGCAGGTCGCTGAGACATTCACCGTCCCAGTGAACCTCGCCGTCCTCCCAGGACAACGCGGCGGAGTCCGGGACCCGGTCCGTTTCCAGGACGACGGCTCGCGCGCGGCGCCGCTCCACCGCTTCGGCGACGAAGCGGGTGGCGTCATCCGAGCGCGAGCCGATGACCACGACCTTCTTGCGAGACGTCATGGGAACCGTGACTTCGCCTGCCCGGTGTTCAGACCGGGCTGTCCATCTTGACCTTCACGATGCCGCCATCCAGCGGCTTGAAGTCCGGCAGCTTCAATCCACCAGTCGGATCATCCATGCGGATCTTCACGCGGCCCTCGTCCGGGAGCTTGAAGTCCGGCAGCTTCGAGCCGCGCGTGGGGTCATCCATCATGACCTTCACCATGCCGCCGTCCTGAGGCGGCTTGAAGTCCGGCACCTTGAGGCCACCGGTCGGATCGTCCATGCGGATCTTCACGCGGCCACCGTCCGGCAGCTTGAAGTCCGGCAGCTTCGAGCCACGGGTGGGGTCGTCCATCATGACCTTCACCACGCCGTTGTTCTCCCGAGGCTTGAGGCCCACGCCCTTGCCGCCCACGAACTTGTCCGCGAGCTCCCGGGCCTTCGGGGTCAACTTGACCTGCTCGAAGGCGTCGCGAAGCTGGTTCTTCTGCTGGGGGCTCAGCTGGGCCGCGTCGGCGCCCTGGAGCGCCTTCTTGAGGGCCGGGGCGCCCACCGCCTTGCCAGCAGTGCTGGCGGTCTTCAGCGCGGTCTGGAGCGAGGAGACGAAGCCCGTGGGGGATTTGATCTGGGTCATGAAGATTCCTTTGCGAAGGTTATCGTCTGACCCAGGCAGGAGTTGCTTGGTTCTCTGAAGATGAGAGCTCCCGTAGGGCAGGGCGCTGCCTGCCCGCCTGCTGCCTTCCGTCAGTCTGTGTACGTCCCAACCTTTGAAGAGAAAGGGGAGGACACGTCATGGCGCACCGAGACGACGGACTGCTGGTGCGGGCGCTCGCGGAGTCCGTGCGGCCCCTGCGGGGGACCCGGGAGGACTTCGATCCCCTGATGGACCTGGTCGGTGAGGCGCAGTGCGTGCTGATTGGCGAAGCGACCCACGGTACGCACGAGTTCTACCGGCTGCGAGCGCTCCTGACGCGGCGGCTCATCGAGGAGAAGGGTTTCAACGCCGTCGCGGTGGAGGCGGACTGGCCGGACGCGTACCGCATCAACCGCTACGTGCGCGCCATGGGCACCGACGCGGATGCGGTGGAGGCGCTCTCCGACTTCCAGCGCTTCCCCGCGTGGATGTGGCGCAACGCGGACGTGCTGGACTTCGCGGGCTGGCTGCGGACGCGCAACGACCGCCATTCCGCGCGTGAGAAGGTCGGGTTCTACGGGCTGGACCTCTACAGCCTCCACGCCTCCATGGGCGCGGTGCTGAAGTACCTGGAGCAGGCGGACCCAGAGGCCGCGAAGCGCGCCCGGCACCGCTACGCATGCTTCGAGCACTTCGGCGAAGACCCGCAGGACTACGGCCACGCGACGTCACTGGGACTGTCGCCGGATTGCGAGCGGCAGGTCATCGCGCAGCTCCGCGAGCTGCAGCGGGAGCGCGAGTCGCTGCTGCACCGGGACGGGCAGCTGGCGGAGGACGCGCAGTTCGAAGCGGAGCAGAACGCGAGGGTCGTCCAGAACGCGGAGGAATATTACCGGTCCATGTTCCACGGGCGCATCTCGTCCTGGAACCTGCGTGACACGCACATGGCGGACACGCTGGACACGCTGCTGGGGTTCCTGACGCGGCGGTCGAGGCACGCACGCGTCGTCGTCTGGGCGCACAACTCGCACGTCGGGGACGCGCACGCGACGGAGATGGGCGAGGCGGGCGAGGTGAACCTGGGGCACCTGACGCGCCAGCGGCATCCGGGAGCAACGCGGCTCATCGGCTTCAGCACGTACCGGGGCACGGTCACCGCGGCCTCCAACTGGGGTGGGGCCGCGGAGCGCAAGAAGGTCCGCCACGGGCTGGCGGGCAGCTACGAATCGCTCTTCCATCAGGTCGGGCTGCCAGGCTTCCTGCTGGACCTCCGGGAACTGGGCGAGGCCACGGGAGCGCTCCGCGAGCGGCGCCTGCAGCGGGCCATCGGCGTCATCTACCGGCCCGACACGGAGCGCATGAGCCACTACTTCCACACCCGGCTGCCGGACCAGTTCGACGCGCTGCTCCACATCGACGAAACGCGAGCGCTCGAACCGCTGGAGCGAACCACCGGCTGGGAGCAGGGCGAAGCACCGGAGACCTATCCCACGGGCCTCTAGCCGCAAGGGCCCGAGGCGCGAACGCTGCCTACGCGTGGTGCCCAAACGGACCACGCCCTCCGGAGGCGAACCGAAAAAACCTGTCCGACAGTCGGACAGGTTTTGGATGACCGGGTCGGGCGGGGGGCCACGGGAATATCAAGGGCCCTGGCGCTTCCGTGCAGCGGTCTTGGCCTGTGCGGACAGTGCCTGCTTGGAGGCTTGCGCTCCTTCTGGCCCACCTCCAGGTCCTGCTTCGCCGAGCGCCTTGTTCTCGCGGAGGCCTGCTCCTTCTTCGGTGTCTTCAGCGGTACGCCCGCGCGGCGCGCCTTCGACAAACCGATGGCGATGGCCTGCTTCGTGGACCGTGCGCCGTGCTCGCCTTCGCGGATGTGCTCCATCTCTTCGCGCACGAACTCACCCGCCGCGGTGCTGGGGCTCTTGCCCTCGCGCAGGTCCTTCTTCGCTCGAACCACGGTCGCCTTGTCGGGCATGGCTTCCTCTCATTCGGGTTACGGTCCTGGCCCAGAGGTGCGGATGCTCCGCGCCCTGGCAAGCCGTGCCCCGGCTCCGGAGGGTGCTCCATGCGGTGGTGGTGTCTCGCGCTGTTGCTTGCTTCCTGTTCCGCGCATCGCTCCTCCGGCAATGGCGCGCTGGACGCCGCGAACACTCGCGACCTGCGCGCCCGCATCCTCGAGGCCCGGGGCGAAGCGGCCACCGAGTCCTCGCAGTGGAGCGTGGCGGCGGCTTCGTTCGCGCTGGCCCGGACGTCGCGGGACTCGCCCGGCGCGCAATGGGGACAGGCCCGGGCGTTGGACCGGGCCTCCACGCTGCGCTGGTCGAAACACATCCAGGGGTCGGTGCTTGCCCTGGCGTTCACTCCGGACGGCCGGATGCTGGCGTCCGGGCACTATGACTCCGTCGTCCGGCTCTGGGACGTGGAGCGCGGTGACCTGCTGGCCGAACTGAAGGGCCACACGGCCGAGGTCCACGCCGTCGCCTTCTCTCCGGACGGCCGCTGGTTGGCTTCCGCGGGAAGGCCCGGCGAGCTCCGGATCTGGGATTGGCGCCAGCGCCGGGAGCACGCGGTGATTCCGGGCCACACCGACGTCGTGCTCGGCCTGGCCTTCTCTCCCGACGGCGGACGGCTGGCCTCTGGCGGCCTGGACCATGCGGTCCGCGTCTGGGACCTCGAGACCCGCGCCGAGTTGCTGCGCTTCCAACATGACGACAACGTCATCGACGTCACCTTCTCCCCGGACGGCAAGCAGCTGCTGTCCACGAGCGCTGACCGGAGCGCCCGGGTCTGGGACCTGGCGTCACGCAAGGAGGTCCACCGCCTCCTGGGGCATGAAGAGAAGGTGGAGGCGGGCGCGTTCTCCTCGGATGGACAGCGCATCATGACCGCGGCGGGCGACCGGGCCGTGCGCTTCTGGGACGCCCGCTCGGGCCAGCTCACCGACGTGTTCCGCAACTCCGGCAACGTCTCCGTGGCCGCCATCGACGGCGCGTTCCAGCTTCTGGTCCAGGGTGGATGGGATGGGCGTGTGCAACTTGTGGATGGGCGTGGGGGCGCGCTGCTGGAGCGGATGGATGCACATCACGCGGCGGTGATGAGCGTGGCCTTGTCTCCGGACGGGCGCACGTTCGCTTCGGGCGGGATGGACGGCGTGCTCGACGTGTGGCGCCGGCCGGACGTCCCCGCGGAGGTGCGGGTTCACGGCCCTGGCGGCTGGATGGAGGCGATTGCGTTCTCCCAGGACCGGGAGCTGCTGGCCGGCGGTGAGGGCGGATGGTGGCGGTGGCGCATCGCCGAAGGAACGGACCTCCACTCCGAGCCGGGCGGCACGGAGGCCGCCGTGTCCCTGGCGGTGAGCCCGGACCGCGAGCGCATCGCGGTGGGCACCCTGAAGGGAAAGGCGCTCGTGCTGGACGCGCGCTCGGGGCGGGTGCTGCTGGAGTTGCCCGGGGTGAAGGGCTCCGTGCGCGCGGTGGCGTTCAGCCCGGATGGGGCGCTCGTCGCGGTGGCGGGCGACCCGGACATCCAGCTGTGGTCCGTGGCCGATGGCACGCCCGTGGGACTGCTCCAGGGACACACCGGCAAGGTCTGGACCCTGGCCTTCGACAGCACGGGGCGCAGGCTCGCGTCGGGCAGCACGGACAAGACGGTGCGGACCTGGGACGTGGAGCGGCTTCAGCCCCTGCTGCGGCTCGACATGGGCGAGCCCGTGCGCGCCGTGGCCTTCACTCCGTCCGAACCCCACCTGGTGACGGCGGGGCTGCGGCAGCCCATCCGCGTCTGGGACGTGACGGCGGGCCGGCTGTTGAAGACGCTGGATGAGAAGACGGTGGGCGTGCTGGCCCTGGCCGTGTCGCCGGGGGGCCGCTTCCTGGCGTCATCAGGGCTGGAGCAAGTGGTGAAGGTCTGGAGCCTGCCGTCCGGAGAACCGCTGGGGATCCTCGCGGGACAGCAGGGCTTCCTCGCGGCCCTGGCGTTCTCTCCGGACGGCGCGTTCCTCGTGTCCGCGGCCTCCGACCGGACGCTCCAGTGGTACCGGTTCGACCCCCTCGCGCATCCGCCCCAGCCCGGCGTGGACGTCAACGCGCTCCTGCGCCGCTACGGGCTCGCCTGGGACGAGGCGCGGTTCCGCCTCACATCAGCCGCAGGAAGCGATTGAGGTCTCGGAACAACCAGAGGGGATTGCCGTACCACACGGCCCTCTCCAGCACCGCCGCCCAGACGACGAGCCCCAGCCTCACCGCCGACGGCCAGCGCGGAGCCCGCAGCACGCCCACGGACAGGGGCACCAGCATCAGCGCGGAGGCATGCCACCAGTGGCGCGTGTCGATGACCGCGAGCACCACGCCCAGCCCCACCGACGCGGTCACCAGCCCGTCCGACCCGCGCCAGGAGAGCGCCAGCACCGCCGCGCTCAAGCCCATCACCAGGGCCACCGTGCCCGGCTCCCCCAGGATGGAAGGCGTCGCCGCGTCCGTCTGGGCCGCCAGCGGCGCCATCCACAGGAACGTGCGCACGCAGAGGAAGCCCGCCGCCGCCACACCGAACAGCGTGACCCACGGCCACTGACGCACCGGCCGTCCACGCACCACGCGCCACAGCGCCACCACGCCCACCGCGATGAGGACCAGCGCCCGGTAGTGCAGCAGCGCCGCGAGCGCCAGCCAGCGCAGCGCCACCACCGGCCGGTCCTTCGCCAGCGCCGCCAACGCCAGCACCCCGCAGACGAGCCACGCGCCGTCGTACTGGCCATAAAGCGCCAGCCGCATCAGCACCAGCCAGCAGAGAAACCCGACCGCCCAGCGGCCTCCCGCCGGTTGCCCGTCCAACAGCCGCAGCACCGCGTAGAGCGCCACGTGCGCGAAGACGAGCAGGTACAACAGACACACCTGACCGAAGGCCTGGGGCGTCATGGGCACCCACTCGCCCACGAGCGCCAGCGGCAGGAAGAGCACCAGCGCGCCGGGCGGATACACGTACGGCACGTCCAGCCACTGGTCGATGGCCTGACGGTAGGGGATGCCCTCGCGCAGCTCGCCCAGCGGCGCGGTGTAGAGGGCCTGGAGCCCCCGGTGCAGTCCCACCCAGACCACGTACGGATGGCGCACGTGGTCCGTGTAGCCCTCCTTCAGCGTCCCCAGCGACGTCACCCCGGACAGGGGCACGGCGGACAGCAGCAGGAGCGACAGCAGGGTGAGCAGCCCCCACCGCGCGGCGGGGTGTCGGACGAGGATGCCGGGGCCTTCCATGGGGGGCGTAACAAACCCCGCCCGGGGCCCGCGCTCAATCCTCGTGGGCCCTCCTTGAAGGAACGCCTCACGGGGCCGTCACGCCCGCTTCACGTCTCCGGCACCGGGTGGTGGATGTCTGTGTATGGGCTGGGCTCTCAAGACAGGCGTTATCTGCCGTGGGCTTCACGTCAGGCGATATCTGCCCCAATGGCAGGCGTTAAATGCCGTAAGCCCTCGCTCCCGGGGCTGGGTGGCGAAACAGTCCAGTGTGGGCGGATTGAACTTGTTAAAAAGCTTGTTACGAGATTTCTGCTATCGATTTGTTTTTGATGATGTTATGTCCAATGTCCGTCGGTCGCGGTGCGTCCATCCGCCGTCAGGACCGCCGTGGGCCGGGTTTCAGAGGGGGAATCATGGGTAGAGACTGTCGCGGTACCGGAAGCACTCGATGACCGCCTGAACAACTTCCGCTGGACCGGGGCATGGCTGAGCACGCGCCAGTTCCTCCAGCGGGTTGCAATCCATTGACAGAAAACCCGTGGCCGGTCTGGACGTGATTCCAGGACGGACCGCCATGGGCTCCGCCAGCCTCGAAGGCCCTTTCCCGGGGGCCCGCGTGCGCTGGCGCTGACGGACACATATCCATTGAAGGAAGCGGCCCTGCTATGTGCGGATTCATTGGCGTCTACCAGCGTTCCCCCTCCGGCTTCGACGAGCGCAGCCTCATCACCGCGCTGACCACCCTCCACCACCGTGGCCCCGACGAGCGCAGCCTGTGGCATGACCCGGCCGGCCGCGCGGTGCTGGGCCACGTCCGGCTGAGCATCATCGGCCTGGACAACGGCCGTCAGCCCATCGTCGCGGACGAGGGGGACATCGCGCTGGTGGTCAACGGCGAGCTCTATGACCACGAGCGGATCCGCCGCGAGCTCCAGGCGCTCGGCTGCCACTTCAAGACGGAGTCCGACAGCGAGATTGCCCTGCACCTGTACCGCCGCTCGGGCCTCGCGGGCCTGAAGCAGCTGCGCGGCGAGTTCGCCATCCTGCTCTTCGACCGGCAGCGCCGCCTGATGCTGGCCGTGCGCGACCGCCTGGGCATCAAGCCCATGTTCTACGCGCAGCACCGGGGCGCCTGGTACTTCGCGTCGGAGGTGAAGGCGCTGCTGGCCGCGGGCGTCCCCGCGGAGTGGGACGAGCACGCGTACGCGAGCCGCGCCTTCTACCTGCGCGACCACACGCTCTTCAAGGGCGTGAAGAGCGTGCAGCCCGGGTGCTGGGTGATGGCGGACAGCGGCGGCCTGCACCACGGCCGCTACTGGGACATGGAGTTCGCCCGCCAGGACGCGCCGGACCCCGCGGACGAGCAGGGCATGGTGGAGGCCATCCGCGCCGCGGTGG
The DNA here is from genome assembly GCF_003668885.1 of Corallococcus sp. AB049A. Classification (NCBI taxonomy): domain Bacteria; kingdom Pseudomonadati; phylum Myxococcota; class Myxococcia; order Myxococcales; family Myxococcaceae; genus Corallococcus; species Corallococcus sp. AB049A. The sequence continues at coordinate 18,756 of NZ_RAWL01000059.1, forward strand.
AGCAGTCCGTGCGCCTGCGCCTGCGCGCGGACGTGCCCATGGGCGTCTACCTGAGCGGCGGCATTGATTCCTCCGCCATGCTGGGCGTGGCCACGCAGCTGTCCGGGCAGCCGCTGGACGCGTTCAACCTGTCCTTCACGGACATGGATGACTACGACGAGAACAAGTTCGCGCGGCTGGCCGCGGAGCACAACGGCGCGCGCTTCCACACCGTGGCCGTGTCCCAGGACGACCTGGCGGACCACTTCGAGCAGGCGCTCTGGCACAACGAGACGCCGTTCTTCAACGCGCACGGCGTGGCCAAGTACATCCTCAGTGAGACGGTGCGCGACGCCGGCATGAAGGTCGTCCTCACCGGCGAGGGCGCCGACGAGGTGTTCGCCGGCTACCCGCACTTCCGCCGCGACATGCTGCTCTACAACCCGGAGCGGCAGGACCCGGCGCTCGTCACCAGGCTGCGCCAGCGCATCCAGGAGAGCGAGAACGGCTACGTCCAGCCCGACATGCCCCAGGACATCCACTGGATGGTGCAGCAGCTGTCCCATGGCGTGTCCTGGCTGGACAACCAGGCCGGCTGGTTCAAGGCGCTGGAGGCGCTCTACCGCCCGGACTTCCGCGAGCAGTTCGCGGGCAGCGACCCCTACCGCCAGTTCTACGACCGGTTGGATCACCGCAACCTGGAGGGGCGCGACCCCGTCCACAAGTCCATGTACCTGTGGGCCAAGTCCTACCTGCCCAACTTCGTGCTCACCACGCTGGGTGACCGCATGGAGATGGCCCACAGCATCGAGGGCCGCGTGCCCCTGCTGGACCACCACGTGGTGGAGCTGGCGTGCCAGATGCCCGTCTGGATGAAGGTGCGCGGCTCCACGGAGAAGTACGTCTTCCGTGAGGCCATGCGGCCGTACCTGCCGGACGCCCTCTACAAGCGCAAGAAGCACTACTTCCGCGCGCCGCCCGCCACGCTCCAGCAGAAGGGCCGGCTGTACCAGCTGGTGCGCGACGTGCTGAACGGCTCGGAGCTGGACGCGCTGCCCTTCTTCGACCCCGCGCGGGTGCGCGGCCTGCTGGAGAAGCTGCCCACGCTGAGCGCGCATGAGCAGGGCCTGCTGGACCCGATGCTGATGGAGCTGACCAGCCTGTGCCTGTTGCAGAACCGGTACTCGCTGCGCGCCTCCAGCAGCCAGCCCCTGTGGAGCGCCCGCGAGGAGGCGGCATGAGGGTCGCCATCATCGGCGCGGGCCTCAACGGGCTGGCCTGCGCCGTCATGCTCAAGCGGCTGGGCGTGGACTGCGTCGTCTTCGAGCGCGGCACGGGGCCCCGGGACTCCGGGACGGGCATCTACGTCTGGCCCCAGGCCATGCAGGTGCTGCGCTTCGTGCTCAAGGACCGCGCCTTCCTCTCCCGGGGGCAGCCCATCGAGTTCCTGGACACGCACGACAAGCACGGGCAGCTCATCCACAGCCAGCCGGTGCGCCCGGCCGGGATGGGGCTGCCCGCGCCCGCGATGATGTTCCTGCGCACGGAGCTGTTCCGCCTGCTGGCGGACCGCCTGGACGAGGACGACATCCACTACGGCATGGGCTGCGAGTCACTGGAGAACGTGGGCGACCAGGTGCGCCTCACCTTCACCAACGGCCACCGCTTCGACTTCGACCTCGCGGTGGGAGCGGACGGCGTGTCGTCCACGACGCGCGCCTTCGTCAACCCGGGGCTTACGCCCCATGACACGGGCCTCGTCGCCAGCCGGGGCGTGGTGAACTTCGACTCGCCGCTGCTGCACTCCGACCGCTGTCAGATCTTCACGTCGCGGCACTCGCGCGTGGTGACGTACCCGCTCAACAAGGCCACGTCGCTGCGCTACTGGTTCGCCGCCTACCAGCACCGGAACCAGCCGCTGCTGGACCGGCAGGGGCTGCTGGAGCTGTTCGCGCCGCTGCCCCAGGACCTGCTGCGGATGATGGGCCAGACGCCCGAACAGGACATCCTCACCCACAAGCTCAAGGCGCTGACGGGCGAGGGCCGGTGGTTCCGGGGCCGGGTGGTGCTCCTGGGTGACAGCATCCACGCGATGCTGCCCACCCTGGGCTACGGGCTGACGCTGGGCCTGGAGAACGGCTTCATGCTGGCGCAGGCCCTGGTGGGGCACTGCGACGCGGACCTGGAGGCGGCGCTCCAGCGCTACGAAATCCGCGCCGCGCGGCGCTCGCGGGAGATGCTCCAGGTGATGGACGACTTCACCCGGCTCTACTACTTCGAGCCGGAGGGAGAGGTGTCCCCCGCGAGGCTCGCGCCCATCGTCCAGCGCTTCCAGCAGCTGGCCCAGAGCACGGTGTTCTAGATGGACTCCAGGACGGACGACTTCCGGGGGCGGGTGCGCACCTTCGTCAACGACCAGGTGCGGCCCCATGTGGACGCGTGGGAGCGCGAAGGGGCCTACCCGCTGGAGCTCTGGCGGCAGGCGGGCAGGGCGGGCCTGCTGTCGCTGGGGCACTCCCCGGAGGGGCTCCCGGACGACCCGGGCGCGCTGGCGGTGCTGGTGGAGGAGCTGACCCTGGGCGGCGCTCAGGGCATCACCATGGGGCTCGCATCGCACTTCGTCAGCCTCAAGGCGGTGCAGGGCGCCGACGCGGCGGTGGCGGCCCGGGTGGTGCCCTCCGTGCTGAGGGGCGACCAGAGCATCGTGCTCGCGCTGACCGAACCGCAGGCCGGCTCGGACCTGCGCGGCTTCGAGTGCCGTGCCGGACCTCATGGAGATGGCCACCGGCTCACCGGCGACAAGCGCTTCATCTGCAACGGCGGACGCGCGGACCTGCTCCTGGTGGGTGCGCTCCTGGATGGGGCCCTGGCGCTGTTCCTGGTGGAGGGCAACGCGCCGGGCCTGAGCCATGAACGCCTGGCGTGCCTCGGCTGGCGCTGCCTGCCGCTCGCGGCCCTGCGCTTCGAGTCCACGCCCGCGCGCCTCCTCATCCACGGCCGCGAGGCGGGCCGGCTCCTCCAGCAGTGTCTGCAACAGGAGCGGCTGAACCTGGCGGTGATGGCCCTGGCGTCCGCGGAGCTGGCCCTGCGCGACACCGTGGAGCACTGCCGCACGCGGCGCGTGGGGCCGGAAGCGCTGCTGGACAAGTCCGTGCTGCGCCAGCGCCTGGCGGAGCGGCACTCCGAATTGAGCGTGGCGCGTGTCTTCGTGGAGCAGGCGGTGCGCTGGCAGGCGGAAGGACAGCTCACCGCCGCGCGGGCCGCCATCGCGAAGAACACCGCCGTGGATGTGCTGGAGCGGGTGGCCCACGACGCCGTCCAGCTGCACGGCGCGCACGGCTGCGTCGAACCCTCGCGCGTGGAGCGCATCTACCGCGACGCGCGCCTGCTGGGCATTGGCGGCGGCGCCCGGGAAGTCATGCTGGACATCATCGGACGGACCCTGTGACGAACGACACGACGACGGACCTGAGCGAGCACGCCCAGGCGCACTCCCGCGCCCTCCTGGAGCACGCCTACCAGCGCTACTGCGGCCTGGAGCTGCTGGAGCAGCGCCCCGGCTTCTGCAAGTGCCGCCTGCGCGTCACGGAGGCCATCGACAACCTCAGCCACACGCTGCACGGTGGGGTCATCTACTCCATGCTGGACGTGGTCAGCATGCTGGCCACGCTGCCCACGCTGGGGCCGGACGAGTACGCGCTCACCAGCAACTTCAACGCGATGATGCTGTCCGCCACGCCCCTGGGCACGGTGGTGGAGTTCGAGGCCACCGTGCTGCGCGGCGGCCGCAACGTCATCTTCACCCAGAGCCACGCCTGGAAGCTGGCCGCGGACGGCGCGCGCACGCAGGTGGCGTCCGCGCAGCTGAGCAAGCTGCGCATGCGTCACGACTGGCAGACGAACACCCGCAAGGGCTGAAGTCAGGCGCCGCGCTTCGCCTGGGCGCCCAGGTTCCACCCGGGCTCGTCCGCGAAGCGCCGCGCCAGGAAGTCCATCCACGCGCCCACCTTCGGCGTCACGGTGCGCCCCTGCGCGTGCACGGCCCAGATGGACAGCTCCGGGAGCGTGTGGTCGTCCAGCACCTCCACGAGCTGTCCGTCCCGCAGCTCCTCCCATACGGCGAAGAGGGGGAACTGCGCGATGCCCGCGTGGCCCAGCACCGCCGTCTTCAGGGCCAGGCTGCTGTTGGCCTTCAGCGTGCCGGTGGTCTCCACCAGGGACTCCACGTCCCCCGGGCCGCGCAGGCGCCACGCGGCGCCGGAGGCCAGGTACGTGTACTGGAGGCAGCGGTGCTGGCGCAGGTCCTCCGGCCGGTGCGGCGTGCCGTGCCGGTGGAGGTACGCGGGCGTCGCGCAGATGACCCGGCGGCTGGAGGCCAGCTTCCGCGCGAGCAGCGACGAGTCCGGCAGCTGCGCGATGCGGATGCACGCGTCGAAGCCCTGCTCCACCAGGTCCACCACCCGGTCATCCAGCTGGATGTCCAACTCGATCTCCGGGTAGCGCTCCAGGAACTCCGGCATGGCCGGCAGCACCCGTAGCAGCCCGAAGGACATGGGGATGCTCACGCGCAGGGGCCCGCGCGGCTTGCGGCGCAAGAGCAGCACCTCCGCCTTCGCCGCCTCCAGCTCCTGCGTCATCCGCTGACACCGCGCCGCCAGCGCCCGGCCCTCCGCCGTGGGCGACAGCTTGCGCGTGGTGCGCTGCAACAGCCGCACGCCCAGCGCCTCCTCCAGCGCCATCACCTGCTTGCTGACGGTCGCCTTGGACAGCCCCAGCGAGCGGGCCGCCACCGTGAAGCTGCCGGTGCGCACCACCTCCGCGAACGTGAAATAGGGCGCCACCTGCTCCATGGGGATTGGTCACCTCCAGGAAACAATCCTTTTCCAATCGGCGCGTAGTGTCCAGACGTCAACGGGCTCTATAGGAAAGCCATGGATTCCCCACGCCCGGTGCTCCCGGGGCTCGCGGTGCTGCTGGCCGCGCTGTCCTGCACCTCGCCAGCCAGTGACGTGCCGCGCGCGGCGCCGGAGGTCCGTGAGTCCCGCGTGCTGGCGTCCACGGCGCCGGAGCCGTCCTTCCGGCTGCCCGCGCGCAAGGGGCCTCGCCCGGAGACGACGGACGCGCCGCCGGGGACGCCGCTGGCGCACCGGCAGCTGAGCCAGCTGGCGCCTCCAGAGCTGCAGGAGCGCCTGTTCACGCGCGCCGCCGCGCTGCCGGACGTGCGGGTGGCGCCCAGCGGCATCTCCGTCCCCGGGGCGCGCGCCTTCTGGCTGCGGCCCGAGTCGGCCCGGGGGCCTCGCGCGGCGTTCCAGGTGGGGACGGAGTTCGCGCACATCCACCCGGCGGAGGACGGCAGCCTGCACCTGACGTTCCCGCCGGAGACGGCGCGGCGGGTGTTCCAGCAGGGCTGGGGCATGCCGCATCCGCGCTCCGGGACGCCCATGCTCTTTGGTCCGCGCGACGAGGCCGAGCTCGAGGTCGTGTGGCAGCTGCTGCTGCGCTCCTACGCCTGGGCCCATGAGGGCCAGGACGCGGGCGTGACGGTCGAATGACGCAACCTGAACGTGAGAAGAGGCACACCATGAAGATCCTTGTGACGGGCGCGACGGGCTACATCGGCGGGGCGGTCGTGGACGCGCTCAAGCAGGCGGGCCACCAGGTCCTGGGGCTGGCGCGCTCCGAAGACGCGCGCAACAAGCTCGCCGCCCGCGGCATCACGGCGGTGGCGGGCGACATGGCGGACGCCAAGGGGCTGGCCGCGCTGGTGAAGGACATGGACGCGGTCGTCTGGACGGCCACGGCCAACAGCGAGGCCGTGGACGCGCCCGCCGTCGCGGCGGTGCTGGACGCGCTCCAGGGCACGAACAAGGCGTTCATCTACACGAGCGGCGTCTGGGTGCACGGCGACACGCAGGGCGCCGTCGTCACGGAGGATTCGCCCCTGGCCGCGGCGGCGCTGGTGGCGTGGCGTCCGGCGGTGGAGCAGCGCGCGCTGAACACGCCGGGCGTGCGCGGCGTCGTCATCCGCCCGGGCATCGTCTACGGACGCGCCGTGGGCATCCCCTCCATGCTCACCGCCTCCGCGAAGCAGGACGGCGCGGCCCGCTTCGTGGGCACCGGGGAGAACCACTGGCCGGTGGTGTTCGTGGAGGACCTGGCGGACCTCTACGTGCGCGCCGTGGAGAAGGCCCCCGCGGGGACCGTCCTCGTCGCCGTGCAGGGCCCGGCCGTGAAGCTCAAGGACATTGCCCAGGCGGCCAGCGAGGGCGCGGGCGCGGGCGGCAAGACGGTGGCCTGGCCCCTGGAGGAGGCGCGCAAGCAGTTCGGCGCGTTCGCGGACGCGCTGGCGCTGGATCAGCGCTTCTCCGCCCAGAAGGCCCAGTCGCTGCTGGGCTGGACGCCCAAGGGCCCCGGCATCATCGACGAGCTGCGCAGCGGCTCGTACGCGCGAGGCTGACGTCAAGCGAAGGGGCCCGGCTCGCGCCGGGCCGCAATCCCAGACACCTCCGCCCACGCCCCCGGACACCGCGCATCCCGCGGTGCACGGGAGACGTGCGCGCGAAAAGAAGACATCTCGCAGCAAGTCGAGGGGGACATCATGCAGGCAGGACTGGAAGCAATCGGGGTCGCCGTACCGGACACCTACGTGGAGCTCGCGGACCTGGCCATGGCGCGCGGCGTGGCGCCCGGCAAGTACGTGGAGGGCCTGGGGGTGACGCGCATGGGCGTGCCCCTGGTGAACGAGGACACCGTGACGCTGGCGGCCCGCGCGGCGCGCATGGCGCTGGAGTCCGCGGGCTGCTCGCCGGAGGACGTGGGCCTGCTGGTGGTGGGCACGGAGACGGCGGTGGACCACTCCAAGCCGGTGGCCTCCTACGTCCAGGGCCTCCTGGGGCTGCCCACGCGCTGCCGCATCTTCGAGACGAAGCACGCCTGCTACGGCGGCACCGCGGCGCTCCAGATGGCGCTCGACTGGGTGCGCTCCGGCAGCGCGAAGGGCCGCAAGGCGCTCATCGTGTGCTCGGACATCGCCCGCTACGGCGTGGGCACGCCGGGCGAGCCCACGCAGGGCGCCGGCGCGGTGGCCATGCTGGTGTCGGACACGCCCGCGCTGCTCGCGCTGGAGGCGGGCAAGACGGGCGTCTACTCCAAGGACGTGATGGATTTCTGGCGTCCGCTGTACTCGAAGGACGCCCTGGTGGACGGGCACTACTCCGTGCAGTGCTACCTGGACGCGCTGGAGGGCGCGTACCGGGCCTACCAGGAGGCCGCCGCGGAGCCCGCGGGCGAGGGCGCGTACAGCGACCGCTTCGCCGCGCTCGTCTACCACGTGCCCTACGGGAAGATGTCCCGCAAGGCGCACCGGCACCTGCGCACGCTGGACGGGGACACCGCGCCGGACGCGAGCTTCGACCGGCTGGTGGGCAACAGCCTGGTGCTGCCGTCGCAGGTGGGCAACATCTACACGGGCTCCATGTACCTGGCGCTGGCGAGCCTCCTGTCCACGGCGTCCCAGGACCTCACCGGCCAGCGCGTGGGCCTGTTCTCCTATGGCAGCGGGTCCTGCGCGGAGTTCTTCAGCGGCGTGGTGCAGGCCGGCGCGCAGGAGCGCGTGAAGGCGCTGGGGCTGGAGGCCCGCCTCACCCGCCGCCGCGCGCTGTCCATCCCCGAATACGAAGACGTGATGCGGGCGCGCGAGCACCTGGACGAGCGGCCCGCCGCGGACGCCGCCGGCACCGGCTTCCGTTACCAGGGCACGCGCGACCACAAGCGCATCTACGCCACCTGAAGCGCCATTCCCCTTTCCTGTTGGAGACACGCCCCATGACGCCGTTCCTCAAGTCCCTGGCCCTCGTGGCCGCCCTCGCCGTGCCGTCGCTCGCGGGGGCCACCGCGTACGACATCCACCCGACGAACTCGTCCGCCCTCTTCTCCGTGAAGCACATGATGGTGTCCAACGTGCGCGGCTCCTTCTCCAAGGTGACCGGCACGGTGCAGCTGGACGAGAAGGACCTGACGAAGTCGTCGGTGGAGGCCGTCATCGACGCCACCACCGTCACCACCAACGACGCCTCGCGCGACGAGCACCTGCGAGGGCCGGACTTCTTCGACGTCACGAAGTTCCCCACGCTCACGTTCAAGTCCACGAAGGTGGAGAAGTCCGGCGGCGGCCTGAAGCTGACGGGCGACCTCACCATCCGCGGCGTGAAGAAGCCGGTGGTGTTGCAGCTGGACGGGTTCGACGTGGAGTCGAAGGACCCGTACGGCAACGTGAAGCGGGGCGGCACGGCCACCACGAAGATCGCCCGCAAGGACTTCGGCCTGAAGTGGAACGCCGCGCTGGAGACGGGCGGCGTGGCGGTGGGCGAGGAGGTCTCCATCACGCTGGAGATCGAGCTCGTGAAGAAGCAGCCGGCGCAGCCGGTGAAGTCGGCCGCGGGCACCACGCCCTAGCCGCGTCTGGCACCGGCCTGCGGCGGTGCCGCCTTCCCAGGGAGTGGCGTCATGGCGCGGACCACCGGACATCCCCCGGCCAGCCGGTTTGTGGGGCTCGACAATCGAAGGCGGCAGTGCGCCGCCTGTGGTGGACGGGTGCCGGCGGACTACCGGGCCCGCCGCAACGTGGTGACGCTCAACGGCGTCGTCGCGCTCAAGGTGCAGGTCCGGGTGTGTCACCGCGAGGGGTGTCCGCTGCGCCAGAAGGCCATCCGCGCGGAGGAGGAGGGGCTGTGGGTCCTGCCGGAGCACGAGTTCGGCCTGGATGTCATCGCCCTCATCGGGGCGCTGCGCCACCAGGAGAAGCGCAGCGTGCCCGCCATCCACGCCGCCCTGCGTGCCCGGGACGTGCCCATCTCCGCGCGCAGCGTCTCCAACCTGCTGGAGCGCTATGACGCCCTGCTGTCCCCCCGGTCCCTGGACCCCGCGCGGCTCCAGGCGGTGACGCGCAGGCTGGGCCGCGTGGTGCTGGCCCTGAGCGGCCTGGTCCCGGAGGCGGGCGACGCCGTGCTCTGGGTGGCGCGAGACTGCCTGTCCTCCGAGGTCCTGGCGGCCTGGAGCCTGCCGGAGCCCCGGGCCGGGGCGCTGGTGGAGCACCTCCAGACGCTGGTGCGCGCGCTGGACGTGCCCGTCGTGGGCGTCGTCTCCGACGGGCAGGCCCCCATCGTCCGGGCGGTGGCCGAGGCGCTGCCGGACGTGCCGCACCAGCTGCGTCCGTCCCATGGCCGGTTCGATGCCGCCTGTCCTCCCGCCACCCCCGAGCCCCTGGAGGCGTCCTCCAACGCGCCCACGGCGCTGGAGCGCGGCGTGTGCGCTCCGCTGGGCATGGCCTTCACCCTGGGCCGGGACCTGCTGCCCGAGCTGCTCGAGTTCGGCGCCACCTGGGCGGCCCCGGGCCCGTGACCTTCCTCCTTCCTTCTTCCTTCTTCCCTTGCGTCCTTCGCCATGAACCCACTCATCCGCTGTCTCTGCGCCGCCGCGCTGCTCCTCGCCGCCCCGGAGGTCCTGGCCGCGGACCCCGCGCCGCGTCCTCCGAATGCCCTGCTCTATGAGACGTATGCCTACTCCGGGACGCTCAACGGGCAGCCCACGACGGTGTTCGCGCCCGCGCTCTCCGGGTCCCTGTCGCTGTCGGAGCGCGTGAGCCTCAACGCCGCATGGCTGTTCGCCTACGCGCCGTCACGGGCCGGAGGCCCCACCGCGTTCCAGGCGGGCAACCCGTCCGTGGGCCTGGGCGGCGTGCTGTACGACGACGGCGCGCTGAAGGTCCGCACGGGCGGCAACCTGGTGCTGCCCTTCACGCTGATCACCGACCCGGACGACTTCGGCTCGGCGCTGCTGCGGCGCGCGGCCACGCTGCGCGGCAACAGCGGCTTCAGCCTGGTGGCCCCGGGGCTCCTGGGCCTGACGCCCTGGGCGGACGCGGCGCTGCGCCAGGGGCGGTGGCGCTTCGCCCTGGACGGGCGCATCCCCATGTCCGCCCAGCTGTCGGAGAAGCGCGGCCAGCGGGTGGACGCGGTCTTCCAGGTCTCCGGCACGGCGGCCGTGGACCTGAGCTCGCACGTCCTCCTGGGCTCCACCTTCCAGGCCATCTACGTGTCGACGGCGGCGGAGGGCGCGGACCCCACCTTCCTGGCGCTCATCCCCCACGTCCGGGTGTACGGCACGGCGGGCTTCGTGGAGGGGCGGCTGGTGATGAACCTGGATGCGCCGTTGGGCTTCGCCTTCTCCGACAACGGCCTCTGGGCGGCGGCGCTGGCGCTGGGCACCACCTTCTGACGGACGCCCGCCCATGACAACCCAGACGCTCGTTGGAAGCCGGCTGCGCCAGCTGGGGGACGCGCCGCTGCTCTTGTTGATCGCCACCGGCGTGCTGCTGGGCAGCATGCTCCCCATGTCCCGGGTGGCCCGCGCGGAGGGCTGGTCGCCGCTGGCGTTCGCGTTCTGGCCCGCGCTGGGCAGCGGCCTGGCGCTGGCGTTCGCGGGGGCGCGAGGCGCCTCCCAGGCGCCGGAGGCCGGGCCCGTGCTGCGCTACAGCCTCATCGCTGGCGTGCTGAGCGTCGCCGTGCCCAACAGCGTCACCTTCATCGTCATGCAGAGCGTGGGCACCAGCGTGACGTCGCTGGTGTACACGCTGCCGCCGCTGTTCACGTATGCCTTCGCCTGGGGCCTGGGCATTGAACGGTACCGGCCCCTGCGGCTCGCGGGCATCGTGGTGGGGCTGGCGGGCGCGGCCCTGCTGGTGCTGGGGCGGGGCATGGC
>NZ_RAWL01000005.1:0-57992 GCF_003668885.1 Corallococcus sp. AB049A
GCGACAGCTTCCGCTGGGCGCTGCTCCTCCTGGGCGGGGCCACGCTGTTCGCGGCCGGGGTGGGGGTGTACATCGGCAACTCGGTGGCGCGGCCGGTGGCGCGGCTGTCCGAGGGCGCGGCGCGGCTGGCTCGCGGGGACCTGGACGTGCGCATTCCTGAAGATGATCCGGGGGAGCTGGGGCACCTGGCCGCGCAGCTCAACCGGATGACGGGGGCGCTGCGCGAGCACCAGGCGCGGCTCGTCCAGCACGAGAAGCTGGCGGGCATTGGCCGGCTGGCGGCGGGCGTGGCGCACGAAATCAACAACCCGCTGGGCGTCATCCTCGGGTACGTGCGGCTGTTGCAGCGGCGGGCGGAGGGCGCGCTCGCGGAGGACCTGCGCGTGGTGGAGGAGGAGGCAGTGCGCTGTCAGGACATCGTGGAGGGCCTGCTGGACCTGGCGCGTCCGGGACGGGGACCGCTGGAGCCGGTGGCGCTGCGCGACGCGTGCGAGGAGGTCGTCTTGCGCCTGCGCGAGGCCACGAAGCTGGGCGCGGTGACGGTGGAGGTGCACGGCGAGGGCACCGCGTGGGCGCAGGCCCCGCGCTTGCGGCAGGTGCTGCTCAACTTGATCAAGAACGCGGCGGAGGCCTCGGGCGAGGGAGGACGGGTGGAGGTGCGCATCACGGGGGACGCGGACGGAGCCGCGCGCGTGGCGGTGTCCGACTCCGGGCCCGGCGTGACGCCGGAGGCACGGGCCCAGCTCTTCGAGCCCTTCTTCACGACGAAGCCCTCCGGCACGGGGCTGGGGCTCGCGGTGAGCCAGGCCATCGCGGAGGCGCACGGCGGCCGCATCGACGTGGACACGGGCGCCCTGGGCGGCGCGCGCTTCACGCTGTCGCTGCCCGCGCGACAGGAGGCGGCATGAGCAGCGGCAAGCCCTCGGTCCTCGTCGTGGACGACAAGGAGAACATGCTCAAGCTGTTCGCGCGCATCCTGGGGGACGCGTACGCGGTGACGACCGCGCCCGACGGCCTCCAGGCCCTGGCGCTGCTCTCCGCGCGCGCGTTCGACGTGGTGGTCACCGACATCCAGATGCCGGGCGCGGACGGCTTCACGGTGCTGCGCGAGGTGAAGCGGCGCGCGCCGGACACGGAGGTCGTCCTCGTCACCGCCTACGCGAGCATCCCCAAGGCCGTGGAGGCCATCAAGGAAGGCGCGTACGACTACCTGTCCAAGCCCTTCGACCCGGATGAGGTGGCCCTGGTCGTCGCTCGCGCCCTGGAGCGCCAGCGCCAGTCCCGTGACGCGCGGGGGCTGGCCGCCCGCGCATCCCGCATGCCGGACTTCCACGGCCTGCGTGGCACCAGCCCGGCGCTCCAGAAGACGCACGCGCTGCTCGCGCAGGTGGCCTCGCGCGAGCTCACCGTGGTGCTCACCGGCGAGACGGGCACCGGCAAGGAGCTGGCCGCCCGCGCGCTGCACCGCGAGAGCCCGCGCCGCGACAGGCCCTTCGTCGCGGTGAACTGCGGCGCGCTGCCGGCGGAGCTGGTGGAGAGCGAGCTCTTCGGCCACGCGAAGGGCGCCTTCACCGGCGCCACCGGCGCGAAGGCCGGCCTCTTCGAGGAGGCCCACGGCGGCACGCTCTTCCTGGACGAAGTGGGGGACCTGCCCCTGCCCGTGCAGGTGAAGCTCAACCGCGCGCTCCAGGAGAAGGAGATCCGCCGCGTGGGCACCACCACGCCGGTGACGGTGGACGTGCGCGTGGTGGCGGCGACGCACCGGGACCTGGCGCAGGAGGTCTCAGCGGGGCGCTTCCGCGAGGACCTCTACTACCGGCTGGGCGGCGTGACGGTGCGCATGCCCGCCTTGCGCGAGCGCCGCGAGGACATCCCGCTGCTCGCCATGCACTTCCTCGCGGGCGCGAACCGGCCGGAGCTGGAGGGCTTCACGCCCCAGGCCCTGCGCACGCTCACGGACGCGCCCTGGCCCGGCAACGTGCGGCAGCTGCAGAACGCGGTGGCGCGCGCGGCGGCGGTGGCGGCGGGCCCCCGCATCGTTCCGGAGGACCTGCCGCCTGAGCTGGGCACGGCGCGTGTCCCCGTGGTCCCGGGCCCGCTGCCCGCCGAGGCACTGGCGAAGCAGCCCTACCGCGAGGCCGTGGACCGCGTGCGCGACGCCGTGTCGCGCGACTACCTCACCGCGCTGATGCAGGAGTTCTCCGGCAACGTCACCCACGCGGCCGAGCGCGCGGGCATGGAGCGCGAGAGCCTGCACCGCCTGCTCAAGCGCTACGGCGTCCGCACGGAGGACTTCAAGCGCGGGGACTGAAGCAGGGCCCTTAGCGGGGCTCGTGCTGCGACAGCACCTTGTCCAGCGCCTCCGCCTGCGCGCGGACGTCCGGGTCGGTGTCCTTCGCGGCCTTGGCCAGGTGCGCGCGGGCCCGGGCGGCCTCCGTCTTCGCCAGCGCCATGGCCATACACAGGTTCGCCTTGGGGTGATCCGGAGCTGCCGCCAGCGCGGGCTTCAGGACGGCCTCCGCCTGCGCGTCCTCCTGCTTCTCCAGGTGGAACATGGCCAGCACACAGGCGGGCTCCACCGCCGAGGGCTGCTGCTTCAGCGCCTCCTGCAGGAGCTCCGTCGCGAAGCCGCGCTGGCCGTGCCCGTCCATCGCGAACGCCATGGCGTGCAGCTCCTCCACGGTGGCGTCCCCCTGCTTCTTCGCCTGCTCCACCAGACGCTGCGCGTTCTCGAAGTTGCCAGCGCGCAGTTCCTTGATGCCCTCGGAATACAGGTAGTTCGCCACGGTGTCCTCCAGTGCACCACGCGGTGCGTTGATGGCGCATTCTGCGCGAGTTTGGGTGGGGGGCCGCAACTTTGGGCAGGCGGTTTCCGAAAAATCGAGAAGACTTCTCCCCCAGGTCCCCCCAATGATCATCCGCAACACGCCCGTCCGCCCGCCGCAGACCTCCGGTACGGAGTCCACCGCAGCGCGTCCCGCCGCCCCCGCCGCTCGCAACGTGGTGAAGGACTCCTTCGCCTCCGGCACCAACGCCGCCCAGCGCACGGGCGCCGTGGGCAAGGCGCCCCCGGGCGACCACGGCAAGCTGATGAGCGAGTACCTCACCGGCGCGCGCCCGCCCCCGGCGGACTTCGAGCAGGTGATGGGCTACAAGCCCTACGCCATCCAGACACCGCACGGCCAGCGCATGCAGGATCCGCTCGGCTACGCCTCCGTCCCCGGCAAGATTGGCCCGGACAAGGAGTTCGATCCGGCGGCCAAGACGCACGACTACGGCTACGACCTGCTGCGTTACTACGACCGCAAGGGCACGCCGCTGAAGCCGGAGGCCCGCAAGGCCGCGGACGCGCAGTTCCGCCAGGACATGTTCGACTACGCGAACGACCAGAAGGGCGGGGTGGCGAAGTTCAAGTACCGCGCCTGGGCGCAGATCTACGCCACCGCGGTGGAGCTGAACTCCCGCGTGCAGGGCTACGGCCCTCCGTAGTACTCAAAGCGTCGTATGGACGCTGAAGGGACAGAAGCGGCGCTGCCCCCGGACCGCGAGGACGTGGTGGCGGCGCTCCTGGCCCACCAGCGCCGCTTCCTCGCCTTCCTGGAGCGGCGGGTGGGCAGCCGGGCCGTCGCGGAGGACCTCTTCCAGACGGCCTTCGCCCGCACCCTGGAGAAGGGCGGGGCGCTGAAGGACGGCGAGGGCGCGGTGGCGTGGTTCTACCGCCTCCTGCGCAACGCCCTGGTGGACCACCATCGCCGGCAGTCCGCGGAGGGACGCGCGCTGGAGGTGGAGGCCCGCGACGCGGACGCCACCGTGGACCTGGAGCTGGAGTCCACGGTGTGCGCGTGCCTCACGGACCTCCTGCCCACGCTCAAGCCCGAGTACGCGCAGCTGGTGCGCCAGGTGGACCTGGAGGGGCGCGCGGTGCCGGACGTGGCGCGCGAGGTGGGCATCACCTCCAACAACGCGGGCGTGCGGCTGCACCGCGCCAGGCTTGCCCTCAAGCGGTCGCTGGAGCGGGGCTGCGGCGCGTGCGCGGCGCACGGCTGCCTGGATTGCTCCTGCAAGCCCCGCCGCTGAAGGCGGCCTGAGTTCAAGGGCACGTCGCCGCGTTGTCGTTCTGGTCGATGTTGATGCCCGACAGCGGTTCGCCCATGAACACGTCCCCCGCCAGCGCGGTGGCCAGGCACGTGGGCAGCTTCGGGTTGTCCACGACGACGAAGGCCAGCGACACGCGCGCCAGCTCCGTCAGGCCAAAGCCCGTGAGCGCCGCGTTGCCCTGGAGGCTGAGGACGTCCAGCTCGCGCAGCATCGCCAGGCCGCCCAGGTTCGTGAGCGCCGCGTTGCCCAGCACCTCCAGCGTGGTCAGCCGGGTCAGCCGCTGGAAGCCCTCCAGTGACGTCAGCAGCGGGTTGCCCACGACGGACAGCGTGTCCGTGGTGCGAAGCAGGGGCAGGCCGCGCACGCGCTGGAGCTTCTCGTTGAACTTCACGGAGAAGGCCCCGGCCTGCGCCAGCGCGGGCATGTCCCCCACGCTCACCAGCTCCTTGTTGCCCTGGATGTGGATGCGGCCCGCGGACGCCAGCTGCTCCAGCCCCGTCGTGTCCGTCAGCCGGGGGTTGCCGGAGATGAACAGCTCGCCCACGGAGGTGAGCCGAGCCAGCGGGTGGAGCCGCTCCAGCAGCGCGTTGTCCCGCAGCTCCAGGCCGCCGTCCACGGAGGTCAGCTGCTCCAGGCCGAAGGGGCCCCCCATCGCGGGGTTGTTCGCGATGCGCACGTTCCCGTGGACCTGGGTCAGCTGGATGAAGGGGGTGCGGTCCATCCGCAGGTGGTCCTCGATGGTGAGCGACCCCTTGAGCACGTGGACGTAGGGCAGCAGGCCCGGCTCCACCAGCGCGTTGTTCGCGCGCAGGGAGATGCTGTCCTCCGGCTGCACCGCCGCCAGCCCCTCCAGCGTGGGGAGCATGGGGTTGTCCTCCACGAGGAGGCTGCGCTGGACCTGCACCATCGTGTCCGGCGCCGTGCCCAGCGTGAGCACGTCCAGCCGGGCGTTGGAGGTCACCTCCGCGCTGCCGCCCACGAAGCGCAGGGCGGGCATGGACAGCCGGCGCAGGCTGGCGTTGCCCCGCACCGTGAGGCTCTTGTTGATGACCGCCAGCGAGGGGAGCACCGCGTCGGTGAGCGTGGGCGCGGAGATGATCAGCTCGCCCCGCAGGTGGGTGACGCCCTCGAGCGCCACCAGGTCCACGGGGCCCGTCACCGTGAAGTCCCCGTCATGCACGCGGGCGGTCTGGCACACGAACACCGCCGTCGCGAAGCCGTGCGGGTCCAGGTCTCCGTCGCGGTCCCGGTCCTGGATGGCGTCCACGCGGATGCCACCCCGGGCGCAGTTCGGACCGGGGCCCTCCCCGTCGTGGTAGACCTTCAGGTCGGAGGGCTCCAGGCCGCAGGCATAGGCCGTGGCTTCGACCTCGGACGCCGAGAGCACGGCGTCGCCGTTCTGGTCGCCACCGGCCTCCAGCACGAGGCCGCCCTGGTCGTCCCCGTCGCACGGCGCGGTGAAGGGGGGCAGCGTGCGCAGCCGTGACAGGACGGGGGCCGGATCGTCGCAGGCGTACACCTCCTGCGAAATCTCCTCGTCCTCCAGCAGCCCGTTGCCGTTGGCGTCATGGCCGGCGTGGGACACCTGCCCGCCCAGGGCGCACTTCTCGCCCGGAGTCACCTGCCGCGTGCGCAGCAGCACGTTGGTGACCGAGGTGGCGCAGACGAAGTCGGTGAGGGTGACCTCCCCGTCCTCGAGCTGCCCGTTGAAGTTCCGGTCCAGGCCGGACTGCACCGCCTGGCCTCCCAGCGCGCAGTTCGCGCCGTGGGGTTCGGCCTGGATGCGGGTGCGGACCTTGGGCGTGGGGTCGTCGCAGACGTACTCGGTGTCGGTCACCTCGGAGTCGTCCAGCTCCCCGTCGCGGTCGCGGTCCAGGCCGGAGTCCACCCGGTCGCCGCCGAACTCGCAGTGCCCGCCAGGGGGCTCCGGGCGCACCCGGGTCTTCGCGTCGCGCTGGGTGATGCTCGACAGGTCGATGGCATCACAGCCGCTCGCGAGCAGGGCGAGCATCGCCCCCCACGTGCCCCACATGCGTCGCATTCGGTGCTCTCTCTGGTCGGGCCCCGACCTTGCTTCCCTTGCCATACGGAGCGGTGGGATTTTCCAGGCTGTTTCGCCGCGAGTCCACCGCGTCCGGGCGCGCAAGCCCCTGGAACTCCAGGCCGCCGGCGCCGCCTCCTACCGGAAAATGCCCCGCGCGGACAGGGCCCCGGCCTGCCTGGCGCCCTGCCCGCCAGTGGGAGGAGCGCGGACGGTTCGGAGGCGCCGGGAGGGGGGATGGCGCATGTGTGTAAGAGCTCGACGGGTGCCGCGTTGGCCCGGGAAAAGGAGGCTTCACGTGACGCATTCCCATCGGCATCCCCCTGCTTCGCCTTTCTCCCGGCCGCCGCCCCAAGAGGGCGGAGCAGGGCCGGCCATCGACCCCGTGTGCGGCATGGAGGTGGACCCCCGCGCGCCCCGGGGCGGCAGCTGGGAGCACGAGGGGCACACCTGGTTCTTCTGCAATCCGAAGTGCCGCCAGCGCTTCCAGGCGGACCCCGGGCACTTCCTCCAGCCCCAGACCCCGCCACCGCCCGCCGCGCCGGGCGCCGTGTACGTGTGCCCCATGGATCCGGAGGTGCGCCAGGACGCGCCGGGGGCCTGCCCGAAGTGCGGCATGGCGCTGGAGCCCGAGGCGCCGCCCGTCCTTCAGACGCGCGTCGAATACACCTGCCCCATGCACCCGGAGGTGGTGCGGGACGGGCCCGGCACCTGCCCGAAGTGCGGCATGGCGCTGGAGCCGCGCACGGTGACGGTGGAGGAGCCGCCGGATCCGGAGCTGCGTTCGATGACGCGGAGGTTCTGGGTGGGGCTGGCGCTGAGCGTGCCGCTGATGCTGCTGGGCATGTCGGACATGTTGCCGGTGCGGCCCGCGCTGTCGCCTTCCGCGAACGTGTGGGTGCAGTTCGCGCTGGCGACGCCGGTGGTGCTGTGGGTGGGGGCGCCGTTCTTCCAGCGGGGCTGGGCGTCGGTGCGGAACCGGCACCTGAACATGTTCACGCTCATCGCGCTGGGCGCGGGCGCGGCGTACGCCTTCAGCGTGGTGGCGACGCTGTTCCCGCACCTGTTGCCGGAGGGCGCGCGCACGGGGCATGGCGGCACCGCGCCCGTGTACTACGAGGCCGCCGCCATCATCCTCACGCTGGTGGCGCTGGGGCAGGTGCTGGAATTGCGCGCCCGCCACGCGACGTCCGGAGCGCTGCGGGCCCTGCTGTCGCTGGCCCCCGCCACGGCCAGGCGCATCACGGACGATGGCCACGAGGAGGACGTGCCGTTGTCCCAGGTTCACGTGGGATGGCGCCTGCGCGTGCGTCCCGGTGAGAAGGTGCCGGTGGACGGCGAGGTGCTGGAGGGCGCGAGCGCGGTGGACGAATCGCTCGTCACCGGAGAGCCGGTGCCGGTGGAGAAGGGGCCGGGCGCGAAGGTGACGGGCGGCACGGTGAACGGCACGGGGTCGTGGGTGATGCGGGCGGAGCGGGTGGGGAAGGACACGCTCCTGTCGCGCATCGTCCAGCGCGTGGCGGAGGCGCAGCGCACGCGAGCCCCCATCCAGCGGCTGGCGGACCGGGTGGCCGGCATCTTCGTGCCCGCGGTCATCGCGGTGGCGGTGGTGACGGCGGTCATCTGGGGCGTGTGGGGACCGGAGCCGAGGCTCGCGCACGCGCTGGTGAACGCGGTGGCCGTGCTCATCATCGCCTGCCCGTGCGCGCTGGGCCTGGCCACGCCCATGTCCGTGATGGTGGGAACAGGGCAGGGCGCGCGCATGGGCGTGCTCATCCGCGACGCGGCGGCGCTGGAGCGGATGGCGGCGGTGGACACGCTGGTGGTGGACAAGACGGGCACGCTCACGGAGGGGCGTCCGCACCTCGTGACGGTGGAGCCCGCGCCGGGAGTCGACGCGTCCGGGTTGCTGCGTCTGGCCGCGAGCCTGGAGCGCGGCAGTGAGCACCCGCTGGCCGCCGCAGTGGTCGCGGGAGCCAGGGAGCGCGGTGTGTCTCCCGGACGCGTGGAGGACTTCCAGTCCATCACGGGGCAGGGCGTCAGGGGCCGCGTGGAAGGACGCGAGGTCGCGCTCGGAAACGCGGCGCTGATGCGCGGCCTGGGCGTGGAGGCGGAGTCGCTGACGGAGCGCGCGGAGGCGCTGCGCCAGGAGGGACAGACCGTGGTGCTGGTGTCGGTGGACGGCCGGGCGGCGGGCCTCCTGGGCGTGGAGGATCCGCTGAAGACCTCCACGCCGGAGGCCCTGGCGCGGCTGCGGGACGAAGGCCTGCGAGTGGTCATGCTCACCGGCGACAGCCCGACGACGGCGCACGCGGTGGCGCGCCGGCTGGGCATCACGGAGGTGATTGCTGGAGTGCAGCCGGACGCGAAGGGCGACGTGGTGAAGGCGCTGCAAGCGCAGGGACGCGTGGTGGCGATGGCGGGCGACGGCGTGAACGACGCTCCGGCGCTGGCGCTGGCGGACGTGGGCATCGCGATGGGGACGGGCACGGACATCGCGATGGAGAGCGCGGGCGTGACGCTGGTGAAGGGCGACCTGCGAGGCATCGCGAGGGCGCGCGGGTTGAGCCAGGGCGTGCTGCGCAACATCCGGCAGAACCTCTTCTTCGCCTTCGTCTACAACCTGCTGGGCGTCCCGCTGGCGGCGGGCGTGCTGTACCCCGTCCTCGGGTTGCTCCTGAGCCCGCTGTTCGCGAGCGCCGCGATGAGCCTGTCGTCCGTGTCCGTCATCGGCAACGCCCTGCGCTTGCGGAGGCTGAAGGTCTAGACCCGGCAGCCGGCCGTCCGGGCATGCGGGATGACGGGCCGCGGCCTCACGCGTGCCCACCGTGAGGGGTGGACTTCAAGGAACCGAAAGGACACCCACCATGGCGAACGCCGAAGTGATGCGAAGCGACGACGAGATGCGGGAATGCATCGACAACTGTCTGTCCTGTCACCGCGTCTGCCTGGAGGCGCTGGCGGACGGCCTCCAGCGGGGAGGCAAGCTCGCGGAACCCGGGCACCTGCGGCTGCTGATGGACTGCGCGGACATCTGCGACACGAGCGCGCGCTTCATGCTCCGAGGTTCGGATCTGCATTCCCGCACCTGCTTCGCCTGCGCGGAGGTGTGCGCCGCCTGCGCGACCGCCTGCGAAGAGACGGGCCTCGAGGGCCTGATGAAGGCCTGCGCGGAGGCCTGCCGCCGCTGCGAGGAGTCCTGCCGGAGGATGAGCGGCGGGGTGATGCCCCAGCCCCTCAACCCGGAGGCCGCCCAGCGCGCCGCCGACCTGCCCGCCTGAAGGGGGCGTGCACGGACGCCCGGGGCCATTAGACTGGGCCCATGAACGCCCGCGAGGAGGGGCGCGCCCCGAGCGCGTCCCCCAGTCACATCTCCGTCGTCCGGCTCCCCCACTCCTGGTTCATCCTCTGCACGTCGGGGGAGCTGGGGGACAAGCCGCTCGCGCGCACGCTGCAGGGCACGCCCCTGGTGCTCTTCCGGGGCGAGGGCGGCAAGCCCGGCGCCCTGGTGGACCGCTGCCCGCACCGCAACGTGCCGCTGTCGCTGGGCCGCGTGAAGAACGGCCAGCTGGAGTGCGGCTACCACGGGTGGCGCTTCGACACCGGGGGCCAGTGCCGGCTCATCCCGGGCCTGCTGGGCGAACCCGAGGCCCGCTCCCGCTGCGCTTCTTCCCACGCGACGCGCGAACAGGACGGCTTCGTCTGGGTCTACTCCACGCCCGGCGTCGAGCCCACGACGGAGCCCTTCCGCTTCCCGCTGCTGGACGCGGCGGACTACACCACCGTGCGCCGCGTGCTGCGCGCGCCCGGGTCGCTGCACGCGGTGCTGGAGAACACGCTGGACGTGCCGCACACCGCCTTCCTCCACGGCGGCCTGTTCCGCACGGAAGAGAAGAAGAACGAAATCGACGTGGTGGTGCGCCGCGGCGCGGACCGCGTGGAGGCGGAGTACCTGGGCGAGCCCGCGCCCAAGGGGCTCGTGGGAAGGCTGCTCGCGCCGGGCGGCGGCGTGGTGCAGCACTTCGACCGCTTCCTCATGCCGTCCATCGCGCAGGTGGAGTACCGCCTGGGGGACAAGAGCCACATCCTGGTCAACTCCGCCATGACGCCGGTGAGTGACTGGGACACGCTCGTGTACGCGGTGGTGACGGTGAAGCTGCCCGTGCCGCGCTGGCTGCTCAAGGCCGCGGTGCCCTTCGTGCTGCCCGTGGGCCTGCACATCTTCGGACAGGACGCGCGCATCCTGTCGAAGCAGACGGACTCCATCCGCCGCTTCGGCACGGAGGCCTACGCCTCCACCGAAATCGACGTCCTGGGCCCCAGCATCCTGCGCCTGATGCGCGCCCAGGAGCGCGAGCGCACCGCGCCGCCTCCGGACACGGTGCACGAGACGCGCGTGCGCATGCGCACGTAAGGGCCGCTCAGCCGGCCTTGGGCGCCGCGGGCCGGTGCACCAGCTCCGTGGAGAAGTAGCGCTCCATGCGGTCCGGGAACACCGTCACCACCTGGGCCTGCGGGCCCAGGTGCTTCGCCGCCTCCACCGCCGCCGCGTAGTTGAGACCGGAGGACGGCCCCACCGGGAAGCCCCGGCGGATGAGCGCCCGCGCGGTGCCCATGGCCAGGTCGTCCGACACGTCCAGCTCCACCCGGCCCGGCATGTCCGCCTCGCGGTACAGCCGCGACAGGCCGTCCACCACGCCCGGCACGCGCGCGCTGAAGCTGCAACATTCGATGTCGCAGCCCAGCCCGGCGATGGGACGGGCCACGAAGGGCGTCACCGGACAGCCCGCCTCCGCGAACGCCTGGTACAGCCCCACGATGGTGCCGCCCGTGCCCACGCCGCTCACCACGCCGTGCACCAGGCCGCCTGGCACCTGCGCCAGAATCTCCTGCCCCGTCCACACGCGATGCGCCTCCGCGTTGTCCGGGTTCTCGAACTGGCGGGGCGCGAAGCCGCCTCGCTCCTTCGCCAGGCTCGCCGCCTTCGCGATGGCGCCCCGGATGCCCTCCGAGCGTGGCACCAGCTCCACCTCGCCGCCGTAGGCGCGGATGGCGATGAGCCGCTCCTCCGTCACGCCCTCCGGCATCACCGCGGTGAAGCGGCAGCCCATCTGCGCGCTCGCCAGCGCCATGGCGATGCTGGTGGAGCCGCTGGACGCCTCCACCACGTCACCGCCCGGGCTCAGCTCCCCCAGCCGCCACGCCTTCTCCAGCATGTACCGGGCGATGCGGTCCTTGGTGGACCCACTGGGGTTGAGGAACTCCAGCTTGCACCAGATGGTCGGTCCTTCCGGGTCCAGCCGCACGGGGACGAGCGGCGTGGGCCCCACGGCCTGGAGGAAGCGGCCATCGGCGGGGAGCGGGCGGCAGGGAGGGCGCATGGGTCATCCCTACCGCGAAACGCGCTGGCGGGGGAGCCCACCCTGTCGTCCAGCGAGCGTCGGCGGACGCCCGTTTCCCTGGCTGTTCATTCAGAGAAGACATTTTCCCACGTGCAAGGCTTGGCGCGCCCCGTGCCAGCCATTACGAAGGAGGCCACCGCTTCATCCGCACGCATGTCCTCCGCGCCCATCATCCTCAACGTCAACGACGACCTGGCCAGCCGCTACGTCACGTCGCGCGTGCTGTCCCTGTCGGGCTTCCAGGTGCTGGAGGCGGGCACGGGCGGCGAAACGCTGGCGCTCGCGGACGAGCAGACCGACCTGGTCATCCTGGACGTCCGCCTGCCGGACATGAGCGGCCTGGAGGTGTGCCGGCGCCTGAAGGCCTCCCCGCGCACGCGCGGCGCGCTGGTGCTGCACCTGTCCGCCCAGGCGGTGGGCCCCGCGGACCGGGCCCAGGGGCTGGAGCACGGCGCGGACGCGTATCTGGTGGCGCCGGTGGACCCGGAGGAGCTGGTGGCCCAGGTGCACGCGCTCCTGCGCCTGCGCCGCGCGGAGCGCGAGGTGCGCGTCCTCTCCGACCAGGTGCAGCAGCAGCGCCGCCTGCTGGAATTGGCCATGGGCGCGGCGGCGGACCCCATCGCGCTCTATGACGGCGACGGGACGCTCATCTACGCCAACCAGGCGGTGGCCGCGTCGCGCGGCTCGCACCACGTGCACGTGCCGGGCAGGAACATGGACGCGCTGCGGGCCATGGACCCCCAGCTGGAGTCCTACGCGCAGTCGCTGGACGCGGCGCGGCGCACGGGCCGGGTGCAGCGCGGCCGCGTCACGCTGTCCTCGGACCAGGGCCCGCGCCACTTCGAGTACACGATGTCGCCGGCCACGGGCCCCACGGGCGCGGTGGAGGCGATCATCGCCACCGGCCAGGACATCACGGAGACGCGCAACGCGGAGGACTTCCGCGAGCAGTTCCTGGGCATCCTGGGCCACGACCTGCGCAATCCGCTCAACGCGCTGTCCATGTCCGCGCAGCAGCTCCAGCGCCAGGGCGAGCTGTCCGACCGCCAGCGCGTCTTCACCGAGCGCATCCTCACCAGCGCCGAGCGCATGGAGCGGATGATCCGCCAGCTCTTGGACTTCGCTCGGGCGCGGCTGGGCGCGGGGCTGCCGGTGGTGCGCTCGCGCTGCGACCTGTTCGACGTGGTGCGCGGCGCGGTGGAGGAAGCGCGCGCCAGCCAGCCCCAGCGCGAGGTGATGCTGGACGTGCGGGGCGACGGGCGCGGCGCGTGGGACGCGGACCGGCTGGAGCAGGTGGTGGGCAACCTGGTGTCCAACGCGCTCAAGTTCAGCCCGCCGGATTCACCCGTGCGCGTGAGCGCGGAGGGGCAGGACGGCGAGGCCGTGCTGCGGGTGCACAACCTGGGCGCGCCCATTCCGCCAGAGCAGCTGCCGCACCTGTTCGCCGCGTGGCGCCGCGCCGGCCGCAGCGACCGGGAGCGCGGCTCGGCCGGAGGGCTGGGGCTGGGGCTCTACATCACCGACCAGATCGTCCGGGCCCACGGCGGCTCCGTGAAGGTGACCTCCACGGAAGCCCAGGGGACGACCTTCACCGTGCGGCTGCCCCGAGGCTGAAAAAGCTACGGGTTTGACGACTCGTGGACGGATGCATTGCGTCCACCCTTCCGCATGCCCAGGGGCGACTCCACCCTGGGGGCATGGTCCCATCCGAAAAGCAAATCTTCGCCCAGAGCGTGGAAGCCCTCTTCGTGCGTGCGCTGGGGCCCTACCTCACGCGTGACGGCCGCCAGAAGCTGAAGGCCGCCGGCCTGAACCTGTCCGAACCGCTGCGCCCCCACTACTCGCTGGAGCAGTGGCGCGCCTTCCTGGACGTGGCCGCGCGGGATGTCTTCCCCGGCCAGCCCCTGGAGACGGCGTATCTGGAATTGGGCGCCCGCTACCTGAAGGGCTTCCAGCAGACGTCCGTGGGGCGGGCGAGCATGCAGCTCGTGACGCACCTGGGCCCGCGGAAGACGCTGGAGCGCGTGCCGTACAACCTGCGCGCGGGCAACAACTTCAACGAAGTCCGCGTGGAGGAGCTGTCCACGCAGGACGCCACCCTGTGGGTGAAGGACGTGCTGGCGGACAACCCCTTCTTCGCCTGCGGCTTCCTGGCGGAGACGCTGCGCGCGTCGGGCGCGGGCTCCCCGGAGGTGAAGCCCATCGCCTTCGACGGGACGGCGGCGACGTACCGGCTGACGTGGTCGCAGGCGAAGTCGCAGCGGCCCGCGGGCACGCTGGCGCCGGTGCGCCGGCTCTACGGGTAGCGCACGGGCGCGGGCGGATCATCCGGCGGCAGGGGGATGAACTCCGTCTCCGTGGGCACGGCGGCGAAGCGGCCCTCCTTCCAGTCCGCCTTGGCGGCCTCCAGGCGGTCCTTGGAGGACGACACGAAGTTCCAGAAGAGGTAGCGCGGGCCGTCCATGGGCTCGCCGCCCAGGAGCATCATCCGCGCCTTGGACTCCGCGTTGAGGACAATCTCGCTGCCCGGCTTGAACACCAGCAGTTCGCCGGGCTGGAAGCGTGTGCCCTCCACCTCCACGGTGCCTTCCACCAGGTAGAGGCCCCGCTCCTCGTATTCCGTGGAGAGCTTCAGGCGGGAGCCCGCCTCCATCTTCGCGTCCGCGTAGAAGAGGTCGGAGTGGGCGCGCACGGGCGACTTGCCGCCGTGCACCTGGCCCGCGATGACCGTCAGGTGGATGCCCTCGCCGTCGATGACGGGGAGCGTGTCCGCGGGGTGGTGGACGAACGCGGGGGCGACCTCCTCGTGCTTCTTGGGGAGGGCGACCCAGGCCTGGATGCCGAAGAGGCGGCCACCGGCGGCGCGCGTGTCCGGCGCGGTGCGCTCCGAGTGGGCGATGCCCTGGCCGGCGGTCATCCAGTTCACGGCGCCGGGGCGGATGGGCTGCACGAAGCCCAGCGAGTCGCGGTGGAGGATTTCGCCCTGGAAGAGATAGGTGACGGTGGACAGGCCGATGTGCGGATGCGGGCGCACGTCCAGGCCGCGGCCGGGGTCGAAGTCCGCGGGGCCCATCTGGTCCAGGAAGATGAAGGGCCCCACCATGCGGCGGCGCGCGGAGGGCAGGGCGCGGCGCACGTGGAAGCCATCGCCCAGGTCGCGCACGCGCGGGACGATGAGCGTCTCCAGGGAGGGCGGGGGCTCACGGCCCTGCAGGTCTTCTTCCCAGCTCATGGTGTGGCTCCTTTGCGAGGAGGGCAGTGTGCCCCACTTCATTCCGCCGCGCGCCGCGCTTCGTCATGCCCGGCCGCACCCGGGGTTTTCCGTCGTGCGGGCCCGGACATAACCTGCGCCGTGCATGTCCCCCTGGCTCACGATGCTCGCCGTCGCGGCGGTCCTGTTCCTGTCACGGATCCAGCTGCGGGCCTGGCGTCGTGAACGGCTCCGGCGTCGCTGGCGGGCGCTGGCGCCGAAGCTGGAGCTGGCCCCGTCGGTGGCTCCCACGCGGCACGTGCTGGTGGGCAGCCACCGGGGGCATCCGGTGGAGGTGTCCCTGCCTCGCACGGGGGGCTCGCGGCTGCGGCTCCTCCTGGATGCACGGCTGCCGGAGGGCTTCGCCCTGACGCCCCAGCGGTGGGGCGTCTCGAAGCGCCAGGCGCTTGCTGCCTCAGTGAACCGAACCTGAGCGCGACTCCGGTACTACATTGGCTTCGCGAAACGTCACGTCACCGGGCCCCAGCGCGGCGAGCGCTTCGACGAAGCGCGCGTTGACGAAGGTGTACGTGGAGCCATTCGTGGGACGGAAGATGTCCACGTCATGGGGCAGCGCGTCCCCATCCAGCCAGGGCTCCGGCGAGATCCGCGTCTCCTGCCATCCGCAGGTCGGGCACTGGGGACCTGTCAGGACTGCGTCCCGGTGCAGAAGCCCGCGCGACGGAAGCTCCAACTCGTACAGCACGACCCCTGCATCGAGCCCCTGCAACTCCGCGCGCACGGGAACAAGCCCCCGGATCCCCACGGCCTGGAGGTGTCGCAATGCGTCCTGCGTGACCAGGACCTCCCAGCCGTGGCGCGCGCTCACAGGTCCAAAGGCTCCGTGTGCCGTACCTCGAAGCGGGCCGAACTGCATGCCGGGTTCCGAGGTCATGCCTGACGGAAGGAAGGGCTGCACACGGGACGCAAGGCGTGCGTATTCCGTGTGAGGTTCGACTCGTGGCTCCAACAGCAGGTCGCGTTCGGGCAACGAAGAAAGATCGACGCTGGGAAGCGCGAACTGGCCACTCCACGTCTCATGACAGGTGGGGCACTCAACGCCAGGGAGGCTCCAGATGTGCTCGGCGGAGAGGCTGCCGCTCCAGTGTCTTGGAGTGGAGGGGCCCGGACGTTGGAGTTGGTAGAAGCGCATCGGCATCACGGCTCGGGAATGGGGGCGAGGTCGACGCCCTGCCAGTAGGTCATCGTCAGCCCGAAGAGGTCGAATCGCTGGATCATCAGGGAGGCCTGTTCGAAGTGCATGGGCTTGGTGGCGCGTCCCCGGGTCCGTTCACGAAACGCCGACCACTCCGTGTTCCAGGGACCTCGGTCCGCTTCGCGATGGATGCGCTTATGGACCTCCGCATCGATGGCGATGACGTAGTCATGCACGTTGATTCCCTTCGACTGGAAGTAGGCCTTCATGGCTTGCGGAAAGATGTGGTGCCTCTCCTTCGGGCGGGATGCCCATTCCGCCATGGCCTGGCGTCGCTTCAGTTCACTGGGCAGCGTCTCTCGCGGATACCAACGGAAGACCAGGACGGGAAGGGAGTCGCCCGGGAGTCCTTGTGCGCTTCCCCAGTTGCGCTGCGCGGTGCCACCTGGAGCGACGAATACGGGAGCATTGCTGAACGTGCGGACAACCCGTCCTGACGAGTCGTCCTGACATGCGTAGAGGCCGCAGACATCGCCTTCGCATCGGAGCGAGAGGACGCATGCGTCGTCATCATGCGGGGCTTCTTCCGCCGCACTCCATTCCGTCACCGGGACATGGGACGAGGCGCAACCCGCGAGCCAGGCAACCAGAAACAGGAACCCTGTGCGCATGGGGCAGCCCTTCATGTGGATGGTGGTCACCGGCCACATCGACGTCGGTGATTGGCCGGACGGACTGGCCTTGGCCGTCAGACGTTAGCTGAGGTCCAGGAACTCCCGCACGCGAGCATCTGACAGGAGCCAGGGCGCGGGTATTTCCTCCATGTGGGTGATGCGGCTTCGGGACTGCCGCTCTTCCCAGACCAGCTGCAGCGTCTTCCATTGTCCTTCGACCAGGAAGTCGTACTCCCAGGTTTCGGTCCAAAGGGTATCTCCGTCGACCGTTCGTGATTGCTTGATGACGGAGTCTGGATTTCCCATCTGCAGGAGGACGTCCTGGGCCCGCATGTTCTGCTTCAGCGCACGGGCCCGCTCACGCCGGTCCGGAACGGACTCGGGCACGGAGCAGCGGGCGCCGAGGAACCGGTAAGGCGCGAGACCCCGAGGCTCCGCCCCAAGCAGCCGCATCGAGTGCTGGACGATGGGGCGAAAGCGCTGAGCCTCCAAGATCGCCCCCGGAAAAGCAGCGCTCGACATGGCGAACCCAAGCAGGTCCACTGACTCCCATTGCTGGAGCAGTGGCAAGCACGCCTGGATCCGGTGCACACCGACCAGATGGATGGCGGCGATTGCGCGGCGGGCCTTTGACAGGAGGCGGTGCCGTGTTGCACCGGAGGCCGTGAAGAACTCCCGGACCTCGTCCAGGTGCTCCGTCAGCTCTGACAGCAGGACGGATACCTCCTGCTTCTCGGTGGCATCCATGGCGTGAACAGGCGCCTCCTGCTCCGGGAGGAGGGCCGCATGGGTCAGGTCGAGCACCAGCCGCTGCCCCCAACGCGTCCGCCAGACGAAGAAGTCCGTGCCCTCATCGTGGAAGAAGTAGGGCCATGAGGCGCCGGACCAGAAGACTCCCGCAGTCGTCCAGATGAGGAACTGTGGCCGCCAGATGAGGCCAGCTCCTTGGGCCTCCGCGGTCGGTCCCAGGATTCGCACTCGGAGCACCTCCTGGCCAGAAGGTGAGATGGCAATCACCTCCGGAGCGAACCCGTGGGTCCGAAGCACGGACCAGCCCCCATCCGAGACAATCACTTCACTTGGCGAGTTCTCTCGACGCGTCTGTTGCCGCTCCCAGACGACGCGTGGCTCGACGCTGCCTGGAACATGTTCGAGCAACCGGTACTGGAACGAGCCCTGAAAGGCGGGACGCCCGAAGGGCAACTTCTTGGCGGACGGAGGCCGTCCCGCCTGGTGAGAAGCCGTCGCGTTGTCGGGCGAATAGGCCGTGAGCACGAACCGCCCGCTGGGCGATGTCTCGCGGAGGTCATCGTAGAAGAGCGTGGTCACGGAGCGATGCTATCGCACCGCATTTCAGCTCCGGGACTCGGCACCGGGATGTCAGCGGGCCTTCTTGCGCGCTGGATGAGGCCTCCCACTACGATGTGAAGCCTGCCCGCCTGATGGCTCTGCGTCCTGCTGGGGAGGAACACCCAGGGCCTCCGACATCCCCTGACCTGACGTCCAACGGCGGCACCCCCTGTCCGTTGACGGCGCGCTGTACCTGTGTTCAGGCTGGCCCTCTGGGAGCCCGCCATGTCCCCTCAAATCGCCCTCGCCTTCTCGTCGGAGTCCGCGGCCCACCCGGCGCTCGCCGCCTTCCACCCGGTGGTGCGGCGCTGGTTCGCTTCCCGCCTGGGCGAACCCACCCGTCCGCAGATTGAAGGCTGGCCCCTCATCCACGCGGGCCATGACGTCCTCATCGCCGCGCCCACCGGCAGCGGCAAGACGCTCACCGCGTTCCTCGCCGCGCTGGACTCGCTGTTCCGCCTGGCGCTCGACGGCACGCTCACCGACCGCACCCAGGTCCTCTACGTGTCGCCCCTCAAGGCCCTGGGCAACGACGTGCAGAAGAACCTCCTCCAGCCGCTGGAGGAGCTGATGACCCTGGCGCGCGAGGAGGGCTACGAACCGCAAGCCCTGCGCGTCCAGGTGCGCACCGGCGACACGCCCGCCGGCGAGCGCGCCCAGATGGTGCGCCGCCCGCCGCACATCCTCATCACCACGCCGGAGTCCCTCTACCTCTACCTCACCGCCGAGCGCGCCCGCGCCACCCTGCGCCACGTGCGCACGGTCATCGTGGACGAAATCCACGCGCTCGCCCGCGACAAGCGCGGCAGCCACTTCGCGCTGTCCATGGAGCGCCTCAAGGCCCTCACCGACGTGCGCCCCCAGCTGCTCGGCCTGTCCGCCACGCAGAAGCCGCTGGACGCCATCTCCGGCTTCCTCACCGGCGCGTCCCTCACCGAGTGCAAGCGCGTGGAGGTGGGCCACCAGCGCCCGTGGGACCTCAAGGTCGAGATCCCCGACGCGGAGCTGTCCTCCATCGCGAGCCACGAGATGTGGGGGCAGGTCTATGACCGGCTCATCCAACTCTCCAGCGAGCACCGCACCACGCTCATCTTCGTCAACACGCGCAAGATGTCCGAGCGCGTGGCGCACGACCTCGGTGAACGCCTGGGCCAGCAGTGGGTGGCCGCGCACCACGGCAGCATGTCCCGTGAGATGCGCCTGTCCGCGGAGGAGCGCCTCAAGGCCGGCCAGCTGCGCGTGATGGTGGCCACCGCGTCACTGGAGTTGGGCATCGACGTGGGCAACGTGGACCTGGTCGTGCAGCTGGGCACCACCAAGGCCATCTCCGTGCTGCTCCAGCGCGTGGGCCGCGCGGGCCACCACAAGGCGGGCATCTCCAAGGGCATCCTCTTCGCGATGACGCGCGATGAATTGGTGGAGTGCGTCGCGCTCCTCAACGCCGTACGCGAGGGCGACCTGGACGCGGTCCGCATCCCCAAGAAGCCGCTGGACGTGCTGGCCCAGCAGATCGTCGCCGCGTGCGCGTGCGAGGAGTGGGACGAGCGCGCCCTCTTCAGCATCTTCCAGCGCGCGTACCCGTACCAGGACCTCACCTGGGAGGAGTACCAGCAGGTGCTGGAGATGCTGTCGGAAGGCGTCTCCGAGCGCCGCGGCCGGGGCAGCATCCACCTGCACCGGGACCGGGTGAACCAGCGGCTCAAGGGGCGCCGGGGCGTGCGCATCACCGCGCTCACCAACGGCGGCGCCATCCCGGACACGTTCAACTTCAGCGTCACCGCGCAGCCGGAAGGCAAGGTGGTGGGCACGCTGGATGAAGACTTCGCGGTGGAGTCCTCGCCGGGGGACATCTTCCTCTTGGGCAGCACCGCGTGGCGCATCCAGCGCGTCGTGGGCAGCACGGTGATGGTGGAGGACGCGAGGGGCGCTCCGCCCAACGTGCCCTTCTGGCGCGGCGAGGCGCCGGGCCGCACGGATGAGTTGAGCCTCCAGGTGGGCCGGCTGCGTGAGGAGCTGCTGCGCCACGAGGACCCCGCGGGCTTCCTGGAGAAGCTCCTGCGCGTGCCGCCGCCCGCGGTGGACGCGCTCCTGGGCTACCTGCGGCTGGGGAAGAAGATGCTGGGCGACGTGGTGCCCAGCCACACGCAGATCGTCGCCGAGCGCTTCTTCGACGAAGCGGGCGGCATGCAGATCATCATCCACGCGCCGTTCGGCAGCCGCATCAACCGCGCGTGGGGCATGGCGCTGCGCAAGCGCTTCTGCCGCTCGTTCGACTTCGAGCTGCAGGCGGCGGCCACGGAGGACGGCATCCTCTTGAGCCTGGGGGAACAGCACTCGTTCCCGCTGGCGGACATCTTCGACTTCCTGCACCCGGACAACGTGGAGGAGGTGCTGGTGCAGGCCATCCTCCAGGCGCCCATCTTCGGCACGCGCTTCCGGTGGGTGGCGTCGCGGGCGCTGACGCTGCACCGGATGATGGGCGGCAAGCGCGTGGCGCCGAACCTCCAGCGCGCGCGCAGCGAGGACCTGCTGGCGGCGGTGTTCCCCGCGCAGGTGGGCTGCCAGGACAACCACGGCGGCGGGGACGTGGAGCTGCCGGACCATCCGCTGGTGAAGCAGACGATGGACGACTGTCTGCGCGAGGCGATGGACATCGACGGGCTGCGCGAGGTGCTGCGGCGCATGAAGGACGGGCGCATCCAGCTGGTCGCCCGGGACGTCCCGGAGCCGAGCGTCTTCGCGCACGCGCTCATCAACAGCCAGCCCTACACCTTCCTGGACGACGCGCCGGCCGAGGAGCGCCGCGTGCGCAACGTGGCCCTGCGCCGCGCGATGCCCGCGGAGGACGCGGCGGCGTTCGGAGCACTGGACGCGAACGCCATCCGGCAGGTGGTGGAGGACGCCGCGCAGCCAATGCGCGACGAGGACGAGCTGCACGACGCGCTCTTGCAGCTGGTGCTGGTGCGGGCGTCGGAGGTGCCGAAGGGCCTGGAGACGGGGCTCTTCAAGCAGGGGCGCGTGGCCTGGCTGGAGCGGCAGGGCGCGCGGTTCCTGGTGTCAGCGGAGCGGGGCAACGCGGTGCGAGCGCTGTTCCCGGACGCGCGGACGCAGCCGGTGTTGCCGGTGCTGGAGTACGACCGGCCGGTGGAGCGCGACGCGGCGGTGCTCCAGGTGGTGCGCGGGCGGATGGAGCTGGTGGGGCCCACCACGGTGACGGAGCTGGCGCGGCTGACGCTCTTGGACGCGGACGACATCAACCTGGCGCTGCACAACCTGGAGAGCCAGGGCAGCGTGCTGCGAGGCCAGTTCCGCGCGCGGGAGGACGTGCCGGTCGCGCAAGACGCGGACGGAAGCCCGGTGCTGGAGTGGTGCGACCGGCGGCTGCTCCAGCGCATCCACCGGCTGACGGTGGGGCGGCTGCGCCGCGAGATTGAGCCGCTGAGCCCGCAGGACTTCATGCGCTTCCTCTTCCGGTGGCACCACCTGGAGGACATGGACGCGCTGCGAGGCTCCACGGGGCTGCTCAAGGCCGTGCGCTTGTTGCAGGGCTACGAGGCGCCGGCCTCCGCGTGGGAGCGCTTCCTGTTGCCCGCGCGCATGCGGGGCTACACGCCGGACCTGATGGAGCGCGCGTGTTACGCGGGCGAGGTCGCGTGGGGGAGGGTGACGCTGAAGGATCCGCCGAAGCCCGCGGGCCCTCGCCGGGGCGCGCCGGTGGAGGCGCCGGAGCCGGTGGTGGCGAAGCGTTCGTCGCCCACGCGCAACGCGCCGCTGACGTTCACGGTGCGCGAGGACCTGGAGTGGATGCTGGCGGCGGCGCGTCCGCACGCGGTGCTGGCGGACGGGGGCGTGTGGACGCCGCCGGACCTGAGCGCGGCGGCGAAGGACGTGGTGGGCGTGCTGGAGCGGCGGGGCGCGTGTTTCTTCCAGGACCTGGTGACGCGGGCGCGCAGGCTGCCGGCGGAGGTGGAGGACGCGCTGTGGGAGTTGGTGGCGAAGGGGCTGGTGACGGCGGACGCGGTGCAGAACCTGCGCATCCTGCAGAGCCCGGCGCACCGCAAGCGCCAGAAGCTGCTCAACCGGGGTGGCCCGGGCCGCTGGACCCTGCTGGCGCCGTCGGAGCCGAAGTCGCAGGAGGAGGTGACGGAGTCGCTGGCGAAGCTGTTCCTCCAGCGCTACGGCATCGTCTGGCGCGACCTGGTGATGCGCGAGTCGCTGGCGCCCACGTGGCGCGAGCTGCTGTTCGTCTACCGGCGCATGGAAGCGCGAGGCGAGCTGCGAGGTGGCCGCTTCGTATCGGGCTTCGTGGGTGAGCAGTTCGCGCTGCCAGAAGCGGTGGACATGGCGCGAGCGGTGCGGCGCGCGCCTCCGTCCGGCGTGCGCATCCAGCTGTCCGGAGTGGATCCGCTGAACCTCACGGGCGTGGTGACACCGGGCCCGCGAGTGGCCGCGCTGCCGAACAACGTCGTCACCTACGTGGACGGGATTCCGCAGGGCGTGGACGCAGTGGAGGACGCGC
Organism: Corallococcus sp. AB049A; assembly: GCF_003668885.1. NCBI lineage: Bacteria > Pseudomonadati > Myxococcota > Myxococcia > Myxococcales > Myxococcaceae > Corallococcus > Corallococcus sp. AB049A. The sequence continues at coordinate 22,491 of NZ_RAWL01000005.1, forward strand.
CGGAGAACGAGGACGCGGAAGTCGATGGACCGCTCGCGCAGGTGAACTGACCGGCGCAGGACAGAGGTCCGGCGCGGCTTGAAGCCGTGCCGGGAGCGTTGGTGAAGTTCCCGGGCATGAACGCCCGGTCATGTGCCTGGATCGTCCTCACGGTGATGATGGCGACTGCTTGCGGGCACACCCAACGTCCCGAGCGGAAGACCTACTCCAGAAGTGCTGGAGACGGAAGCCGACAGTGGAAGACATGGAGAAGCACTCAGAACCCCACCACCGGCTCTGCACGAGCCAATGCCTTGAAGCGTTCATGAAATGCATCAAGGAGCAGGAGTCACTGGAGCAACAGGGCGCGAAACGGGAGCTGCGATTCCCTGACATGGCTGCCGCGTTGGACTGGCTCCGGGAGCACAAGTCCGAGGTGGCATTGGGAACTGTGGTCGTCGTCGCGGGAGTGGCTTTCTCGCTCGCCGTGGCTCCTGCCGGGCTGTTGGTGTTGAGCCCCATCTGAAAGGACGTACCCGTGAGCAAGGAGCCGGAAGTCGATGTGGAGGATGTGCTCGCTGTCCTGGGGGACGAGACCCGGCGCCACGAGAAGGGCTCACGAGAATGGAACGCCCTCCAGGTCGCGGCGATCTGCCTTGTCTACGTCCGGCACATGAACAAGCTGGACGACTTCACCCGCTACTACCGCGAGATCCTCAGCCCAGACTTCAAGATCAAGGTCGAACGGGACTTCGCGACCCGGGCTGAAGCGGAGGCGTGGCTCAAGGAAGGTACGGCCGCACACGGCATGCACATCCGGATCGACGGAAAGGGCTTCCTGGTGGTGCAACTGCCAGGACGACTCACCCTGATGAACGCCCCGCTGCCAGAAGAACTGAACGCGATGGGGTCGGAGGAGGATTGACCCCCGTGGGGCAGCCTGGCTCCGCGTCCTCCTGCTACAATCTTGGAGTGGAGATGGCGGTGTCACTCTCGCTGTCCGGGGCCTCTCGAAAAATGAATCGCGTGGCGGTGGCTCTGGCGATGGTCGCGGTCGCCTGCCTGGAAGGATGTGCGCACCGGGAGTTCCACGCGATGGTCAAGAGGGAAGGGATGCGAAGCCATGAGCCCATCCTGAACCCTGAGCCGCCTGACCCCGTCGAGGAGTTCGTTGGAAGAAATCCTGGTGGGGCATATGGCGTTTGCGCGGACGCGTTGGAGAAACATCTGCGTCCAGCCAGTGATGAGGCGTATCGCACGGCGGACCTTGCGCTCCGCTGTGTTGTGGCGAGCGGTGACGCGCGGGCCCTGGCCTTGCTGGAATGGGTGGCGTTCCAATCGCCCTCCGACTCGTTCGTCGCTTGTCAGGCCGTCTATTTCATCGGGAGGCTGGCTCCGGAAAAACAATTCTGGGCAGTCGTGAAGCGCCTGGAGATGGAGCCCCATCCGGGGCCCCGCTCAGGGCTGTCGCTTGCCCTCGTGGCAATCCAGGACCCGCGAGGTGCCGAACACCTGGACGCCGCCGCGAAGCGAGAGACCGATGAGCCGGTTCGCAGGCAGATGATTCGCGATGCCTGCCGTCTGCGGCATCAGGACCCATGTGTTTTCGAGAGCATGGTCAAGGAGGCCAACTCCTTGCGACCGCTGATGGAGAGTGAGGTCGAGCTGAATGATCAGGCCCGATAGGCGGAGTGTGCTGGTGCTCCTGGCGGTGATCGGAGGGACCGCATTCTGCGCGGGCTGCATGAAGCAGCACCCTCTCCGGGAGGAGTTCGATCGGGCCTTCCTGGTGTATCAGTATGAACCTTCAGATCTTCCCCCGTCAGACGGAGAGACAGCGCACATCCGGCGCTTCGTGAGCCAGCATGGGAGAGAGGTTGCTCCGCTGTATCGAAGCGTCATCGCGGACTTGAGGTATCCCCGAAGCTACCTCGAGCAGTGCGAATTCGAGGTGGCCGTCGAGGGGCTCGCCAGGGTGGAGGGGACTGACGCGTTGCCGCTCCTGCTGGACCTGGTGGCCGATACGGACGTGTCATTGGGGACGCTGAAACAGGGGATCCTGCTCCTGCCGCCAGATGCCCACGGTGAGGTGCTGAGAGCGCTCCGAACGAGGTTCGAGCACGAGACGGACAGTCAGGGGCGAGTCGAGATTGTCTATTTCCTGAGCCGTCTGGCCAATCCCGCGGCCATTCCGATGCTGCGGGAGTTCGCTGCTCGGGAGACCGATGCGGGGCTGCGGGATCAGATGAAGTGGGGAGCCCTGGTGCTCCAGACCCCGGAGGTCTGCAGGTTTTCTGGGGCGCAGAGAATCCTCAAGGAGTCGGGCTGGTACTGGTCGTGTAACTACCGCTGCGCTGGTGAGCGGCAGTCCAACACCACGAATGTCGAGGGAGAATGTCCGGACACAATCCCGTCGCGACCGAACGACCGCCGATAGAAGGACGCCAACGCGGCAGGGCCCTGTGGCTCCTGGCGATGCTCGGGGGAATCGCTCTCTGCGCGGGATGCCGGACGCAGACCGCGAGCAAGCATGGACGTGACGCAAGTGCTCTCTACCGAAGCGTCATCAAGGAACTGCGACACCCAAGAGACTCCGATGAGAGCCGTGAGCTTGCTGCCGCCGTTGAGGGGTTGATCAGGGTGGAGGGGGCTTCGGCATTGCCGCTGCTGCGGGAACTGGTGGTGGATGCAAAGGTGCCGTTCTCCGCGTTGGAGCCGGGAATGGTCGTCCTTCCGCCGGATGCGCAAAGCGAGGTGCTGGGGGCGATCCGGACGAGGTATCAGGCGGATGGCGAGACGCGTTGGGACATGGTCGCGTTCCTGATCCGCATGGCCCATCCTGCTGCCATCCCGGTGCTTCAAGAGCTGATGTCCCGCACCAGTGAAGGTCTGCGGAATGAGATGCAGTGGGGTGTCTTTTTGCTCCAGACCCCGGAGGTCTGCCGGCTTTGGTTGAAAGGGAAGGAGTTCTCCCAGTCAGGCCAGGATTGGTGGTGCCGGTACCGCTGTCCGGGGAGACAGCCCAAGATCGACACAAAGGCCCAGGGAGGCTGCCCGGACACGACGCCTCTGCCGCCAGGGAATCGAAATTAGGCGGAGGCCGTGATTTTGATGGGCAAGGTCAATGCCCCGATTCAGGATCTGGAGTCAGGCGAACGCGGTTTGATATAGGTCTGCGGTCTCCTTGAAATTGGACTGCGGATGCCAGCGAACCTCTACTGGACGGTGTTGTTCGTGGCGCTGGGGTGCTCGGCGCCGCATCCGGATATCCGTGTCCGCCAGCTCGCCAACGGCATGTACGAGGTCGAGGGCCCCCTGGCGGGTCCCTTCAAAACGCGGGAGGAACTGGCGCAAGCGGCCTGTGTGCGGATGATCCAGATGCCCGGCGCGTCGACCCTGCATGGACGGCAAGGCAAGGAGTACTGCGCCCTCTGGTACTACTCGCCCCAAGCGGAGGCTTACTTCCTCAGCTACTTCTCGGACCTGGGCGGAGACGGGCCTGGAGGCAGGAAGTACTGCAAGGTGCCGCTGGCGCTCCGGGATGCCAGCACCCGTGACCCCGTCATCCTGGGGCCTGCGCATCCGCACCCCCACAACTGGGAGTTCTCTCGCGAGGACATGGGGGCGAACCACGCGCCGGATTGGTCGCCGTGGGGCTCCGCTCGCTTCGTGGACAAGTCCGGGAGGATCTGGGAGCACGAACTGCTCCTCTTCCATGGCCCCAGGAATGGCGGATGCCTTGCGTACGACTACAACTACTCCTCCCGGGTCGTGTCGGCACTGCGAGCTGGAAAGTGGATCCCTATTGGGAAGGCTTCTGGAACGGCAGGGGACTTCAGCTTCGACTTGTTCGAGGGGCAGTCATGGTTGCCGTAGCTGTTCGCGGGGAGGTCTCGCGATGAAGATGCTCACGGGGATGGCCCTGTTCTGCCTCCCACTGACTGGGTGTTCGCTGCTCGGGTACCACAAGGTGAAGAAGGCTTCGTGGGCGCCTCCCGAAGAGGCCGCTGCCGTGGTGTTTCCGAACTCGTTCAAGGAGGGCATCCACCTGGAGGGGCCCGTGATGGCCGCCCTCGAGGTCGCGATGAACGAGTTCTTGCCCCCGGGCTCGGAGGTCCAGACCGAGGATCCCGACAAGCGCATGGCGCAGTGTCTCTCCAGGCGGAGCACCTACGACACCCATGTGCTCCAATCGGGGTCCGACCTGTTCTTTGTGTGGTTCTCCCCGCGGCCCTCACGCTGTGGCTTGAATGAGCCCATCCTGGATGGGGGGGCCGTGTACGCAATCGACGGACAGGGGCGCATCCTGGACAGGAGGTAGCCGCCAGGGGCCTGCCTTGATGGTTGCTGCCTAAAGCATCGGCAGCGGGTTTTTAGGTTCAGAATTGAAGAATTTAGGCTTGTTTCATGCGGATTTATCCTCCGATGGATTGAAGTTAGCCCCTCTCAGACCTACACTGCATTGCGTCAGCTCTCTGGAGAGGTGCGGCGATGCAGAAGTGGATGGCGATGGTCCTGCTGGTGGCGGTGGGGGTGGCGGGCCTGCTGGTGACCCCGGCGGCGCAGGTGAAGCAGGGCGGTCCCATCAACCCGGCGGACACCGCGTGGCTGCTCACCGCCACCGCGCTGGTGCTGCTGATGACGCCCGGCCTGTCGTTCTTCTACGGCGGCATGGTGCGGCTGAAGAACGTGGTCTCCACGCTGATGCAGAGCTTCATCGCCATGGCCGTCATCAGCGTGCTCTGGGTCGTGGTGGGCTTCAGCCTGTGCTTCGGCGACAGCTTCCACGGCTTCATCGGCGACCCGCGCACCTTCTTCATGTTCAGCGGCGTGGGCGGTGAGACGCACCCGGACCTGGCGCCCACCGTGCCGCTGCTGCTCTTCGCGCTCTTCCAGCTCAAGTTCGCCATCATCACCCCGGCGCTCATCACCGGCGCGTTCGCGGAGCGCGTGCGCTTCAAGGCGTACCTGCTCTTCATGGTGCTCTTCAGCCTCTTCATCTACGCGCCGCTCGCCCACTGGACGTGGCACCCCGAGGGCTTCCTGCGCCAGTGGGGCGTGCTCGACTTCGCCGGCGGCACCGTGGTGCACATGTCCGCGGGCCTCGCCGCGCTCGCGGGCGCCATCGTGCTCGGCCGCCGCCAGGTGCACCTGACGCACGCCACGCACGCTCCCGCCAACGTGCCCTTCGTGATGCTCGGCACGGGCATGCTGTGGTTCGGCTGGTTCGGCTTCAACGCGGGCTCCGCCCTGTCCGCGTCGTCCCTGGCCACGCTGGCCTTCGCCACCACCAACACCGCCTCCGCCGCCGCGATGCTCGGGTGGATCGCCTTTGACTGGCTGCGCGGCCGCAAGCCCAGCGCCATGGGCGCCTGCGTGGGCGCGGTGGTGGGCCTGGTCGCCGTCACGCCCGCCGCGGGCTTCATCACCGTGGGGCAGAGCATCGTGGTGGGCCTGGTCGCCAGCTTCGTCAGCAACGCCGCCGTGCACTTCAAGAGCCGCACCGCCCTGGACGACACGCTGGACGTGTTCCCCTGCCACGGCCTGGGCGGCATCGTCGGGATGATTCTCACCGGCGTGCTCGCCAAGGACGTGGGCCTCATCCACGGCACCACGCGCACCTTCCTCATGCACATGCTGGCGCTGGTCGTCGTCTCCGTCTTCTCCTTCGTGGGCTCGTACCTGCTCTACAAGCTCGTGGACCGCATCGTCCCGCTGCGCGTCACCCGTGAGCAGGAGGAGCTGGGCCTGGACCTGAGCCAGCACGGCGAGACCGTGGGCGAGGTCCCCACCGCCGCGCTCGCCGTGCCCACGCCGCCCGCGCCCTCCGTCCCGGAGCACGCCGCTTCGCCGGAGCCCGTGGCGCCCGTGCCCGCGTAAAGCCGGGGCCCAGGCGTGCGGACCCCGCGAGGCGGGGAACCTGTCGGGAAGGGGATGCGCGCGGTGCCCGCTGATCATTCACGCGGGCATCGCCCTGTCCGGGGCCTGACTGCGACCTGCCGTGCGGTGGGCCTCCGGTCATGCATGCGCGCCCTCGGCGTTGAGACAAGGACCGTCATCGGATGACGGGGCTGTCGCTTCGCGTGGGGGGAGCGCATGTCTCAAAAGTGCAATGAATTGAGAATCGGTGTCCTGGGAATCGTGCTCGCGGTGGGGGGCTGCTCGAAGGAGCCCGCGTCCGCGCCGCCGCCGCCAGTGCAGGAGGCGCCGGCGGGCATGCAGTCCGGTCCAGGACGCACCGCCCGCCTGGCGGAGCTGCCCGCCGTACCGGGCGCGTCCGTCGTGGACGTCTTCGCCCAGACGCTGAAAAGGCCCACGGCGCTGGGGGAGACGACGGCGGTGCACGTGAAGCTGCCGCCGCCCGCCAACCGGGGGCTCACCAACAGCCTCGTGCGCGTGGTGGGAGACCCCGCACGGCCCACGGTCCTGTTCCACTCCGACACCCTGGAGCGGCTGGGCGCGGTCCGCTCCAGCCCTGGCCCGGACTTCTTCACGCTCTTCGCGCGGCTCCCGGACTCGGAGCTGGAGCGCCGCGAGGAGAACGAGCGACGGCTGGCCTCGGGCGAGTTCGGGATGCCTGGCCGGGAGACCGTCCTGTTCAACGGCCGCCACCCGGCTGCCCGTTACGAAGGGCTCCCCATGGACGCGGACGCCTTCGCGCACGGCGCGCTCGTGCCCCAGACGACGTGCCCATGGGTGCCGGTCTCCACCCAGGCCTGGTGGGAGCGGACGTTGATGATCCGCGACCCGGCCGTGGTGCTGGACCCGGCGCGCACGTGGGACCCGTGCACTGGCGCGGGGACGAAGGGCGGGATGTGGACCTTCGCGCACCTGATGCGGGAGATGGCCCAGGGCTCCGGCGCACTCCCGGAAGCCTTCGTGCTGAGCTGGCTGTCGCTGTGGCTCAATGACTTCCAGGCCAACGGCGACACGGTGCCCGCGCGCCGCAAGATGTATGACGAAGTGATTGCCCCCTGGGCCACCGCGAGCGGCGCGACGTCCACCCTCCAGCAGAACCCCACGACGGGCCGCTGGGAGGTGGCGCTGAGCAGGCCGCTGGACCTGGACCTCGCGCCCTTCCGTCTGCTGGCCATCGTCAACCGCATCGACCTGGCGGGCAGCCCGGAATACGGAGGCCGGTCCTCCACCCCCGGCGAGCTGCGGTTCGTCTTCGGGCTGACGCGCCCCTCGCCGTGGGGTGGTGGCACGGAGGCGACGTGCAACCTCAAGCCCTTCACCGTCATCTTCGAGTACGGCGTGCCGGGCCAGGGGTGCAAGGCCCTCACCCGCTGGGCGCGGCAGTGGGTGGGGTTGGGGCTGTCCTCCACCTTCGATGAAGCCTACCGGTCGCGGCTCCAGCAGATGACGGAGGGGGTCGTCCGGCGGGGACGGGCGCCGGGCAAGGGAAACGGCAACGCGCTCAATCAGATCCGCACCAACGAGGTGGCGCTGGCATTCCCATGGGAGCTGCGGGAGTTCCACCTGGCGGACGAGGACCCCGGCACCGGCAGGAACCTCCCCTCCAACGGGCTCCTGCGCGTCCACACGCTGGCGCTGACCCCGGATGACGCGACCCACGACTTCCGGACGGACCCCGACGTGGACTTCTTCGTGCGCACGCACGTCAAGAACGGCGTCGAGCAGCCGGTCGCCGTCCCCACCCACTGCACCGCCCGCTTCACGGTGCCTCGTGAGATGGATGGCAGGCCCTTCCTGGGCGCCAACTCGCTGGTGGTGCCGCCCACCCACTGGGAGGCTGTCACCGCGGTCTCCACCAGCGCCACGGAGGTCTGCGCGCGGAAGGAGTTCTCCAGCAACACCTGCAATGGCTGTCACTTCAAGGACACGGGCACCAACGACTTCACGGGCGTGGACAACCTGGCCTTCACGCACGTCAGCCCCACGTCCGGCATCCCGGCCCGGCAGTCCAAATTCCTCACGGGTGGGGGCGAGGGCTTCATGTACGTCGTGCCGGACGCCCAGTTTGGAGCGCAGGTGACGTCGTGGCCGTTCGCGGACCTGCTGCGCCGCCACCAGCGGCTCCAGGAGCTGGCCCATTGCTCCCCCTGCGGCTGGTTCATCGACCTGGACGCGGGCTACCTCAACCGGATGGAGGCCATCGCAGGGAACGTGCCCCTGGACCTGCCGCCCGGCTCGCCCGCGACGTCGCTCAGGGTGGGGCCCATCCGCGATGTGGGCGTGGTGAAGCAGCTGTTGGAGCTGCGCCCCGACTTCAGGATGAAGCCTCGGGAGCTGCCGCTCGACTTCATTGAACCGCCCGCGGCCCGCGTCCACTGACGGGCCTCGTGATGCGTTGGGCCTCCAAGTGTGTGGACCCCGCGAGGCCGTGAGCCTGTCGGGAAGGGAATGGGCGCGGACCTCGTGGATCATTCGAGTGGGCAGCGCCCTGTCCGGGGCCGGACTGCGGCCCGTCTGGGATTGGACGTCCGTGCGCGCCCTTCATCCCCGCGACGTTGAGTCAATGCCAGCCAGTCCATGCAAAGGCTGGCATTGCCGGGGGAAATGTATGTTTCGGAAGTGCGAGGAGTTGAGAATCGCCGTCCTGGGAGCCGTGCTGGCGGTGAGCGGTTGCGCGAAGGAGCCGGTACAGGAGCCCGGGCGTCAGGACGCCGCGGAGGCGTCCCGGGGGGCCACGGCGCGCCTGGGTGAGCTGCCCTTCGTGGACGGTGCGTCCGTCGCCAGCACCTTCGCCCAGAAGCTGGCGCGGCCCACGGCCCTGGGAGAGACGACGGCGGTGCACGTGAAGCTGCCGCCCCCGGTGGATCCGCTGCTTTCGGACAGCCTCGTGCGCGTGGAGGGAGACCCGGCGCGGCCCACGGTCCTGTTCCACTCCGACACGCTGGCCCGGCTGGGCGCGATTCCCTCCAGCCCCGGCCCGGACTTCTTCACGCTCTTCGCGCGGCTCCCGGATTCGGAGCTGGAGCGCCGTCAGGAGAATGAGCGCCGGCTGGCTTCGGGCGAGCTCGGCGTGACCACCCGGGAGACGGTCCTCTTCAACGGCCGCCACCCGGTCGCCCGCTACCAGGGGCTCCCCATGGACGCGGAGTCCTTCGGGTGGGGTTCCAAGGTGCCGGTCACGAGCTGCCCCCTGCTGCCGGCCTCCACCCAGTCCTCGTGGGAGCGGACGCTGATGATCCGCGACCCGGCCGTGGTGCTGGACCCGGCGCGCACGTGGGACCCGTGCACCGGCGAGGGAACCAAAGGCGGGGTGTGGACCTTCGCGCACCTGATGCGGGAGATGGCCCAGGGCTCCGGCGCGCGGCCAGAGGCCTTCGTGCTGAGCTGGTTGTCGCTGTGGCTCAATGACTTCCAGGCCAACGGCGACACGGTGCCCGCGCGCCGCAAGATGCATGACGAAGTGATTGCCCCCTGGGCCACCGCGAGCGGCGCGACGTCCACCCTCCAGCAGAACCCCACGACGGGCCGCTGGGAGGTGGCGCTGAGCAAGCCGCTGGACCTGGACCTCGCGCCCTTCCGTCTGCTGGCCATCGTCAACCGCATCGACCTGGCGGGCATCCGGGACTCCGACGGCAAGCCGAGCGACCCAGGGGAGCTGCGGTTCCTCTTCGGACTGACGCGCCCCTCGCCGTGGGGCGGTGGCACGGAGGCGACGTGCAACCTCAAGCCCTTCACCGTCATCTTCGAGTACGGCGTGCCAGGGGATGGGTGCGCGCCGGTCATCGCCTGGGCCCGGCAGTGGGCGGTGCTGGGGACGTACGGCTCCTTCAACGTGGCCTACAAGGCGCAGCTCCAGCAGATGACCCAGAGCGTCGTCCTGCGGGGAAGGGCTCCGGGGAAGGGCAATGGAAACGCGCTCAACCAGCTGCGCACCAACGAGAGCGCCCTGGGGTTTCCGTGGGAGCTGCGGGAGTTCCGGCTGGCGGACGAGAACCCCGTCAGCGGCAAGGACAAACCCTCCAACGGACTCCTGCGCGTCCACACGATGGCGCGGACCCCCGATGACGCGAACCACGACTCCCAGACGGACCCGGACATCGACGCCTTCGTGCGCACGCACGTCAAGAACGGCGTCGAGCAGCCGGTGACCGTCTCCACCCGGTGCACCGCGCGCTTCGCGATGCCTCGCGCCGTCAATGGCAGACCGTTCGTGGGCGCCAACTCGCTGGTGGGGCCTCCCACCCACTGGGAGGGCTTCAGCGTGACACCCACGGATGCCACGGAGGTCTGCGCGCGGAAGGAGTTCTCCGTGAACACCTGCAATGGCTGTCACTTCAAGGACACGGGGACGAATGACGTCTCCGGCACGGACAACCTGGCCTTCACCCACGTCAGTCCCACGTCGGGCATCCCGGCGCGGCTGTCCAAGTTCCTCACGGGTGGCGGCAGCGGCTTCATGTACGTCGTGCCGGACGCGCAGTTCGGGGCGCAGTTGACGTCATGGCCGTTCGCGGACCTGCTGCGCCGGCACCAGCGGCTCCAGGAGCTGGCCAGCTGCACCACGTGCGGCTGGTTCATCGGCCTGGATGCGGGCTACCTGTCCCGGATGGAGACGCTGTCCGGGAGCGTGCCCCTGGACCTGCCGCCCGGCTCCCCCGAGCCGGGGCTCACGGTGGGCCCCATCCGTGACGTGGGCGTGGTGAAGCAGCTGCTGGAGGCGCGCGGCGGTTTCAAGGCGCAGTCGCGGGAGCTGCCGCTCGACTTCCTCCAGCCGCCCGCGGCCCTCGTCCACTGATGGCGCGCAGTGGGAATGGACGATGTAGCCCGTCGAGTGTCTCCCCATCGGCCCTCCAGGAAGAGGGCCGTGTCGGGAGCTCGACGCGCCTGGGTCAGAAGGCGCAGTCCTGTCCGCGCGTGGGCAGCGCGGAGGCGGTGCCGGACAGCCAGGAGTCCAGCGCGCGCGCCGCCTCACGGCCGTCCGCGAGCGCCCAGACGATGAGGCTCGCGCCCCGGCTGGCGTCGCCCGCGCAGTACACGCCCGCCGCGGTGGTGGCGAACTTCGCGTCCACGCGCACCGTGCCGCGCGGCGACAGCGCCACGCCCAGCTCCTCCGCCAGCCGGTCCGTGTTCGGGCCGGTGAAGCCCATGGCCAGCACCAGCAGGTCCACCTCGAAGACCTGCTCGGAGCCCGGCATCTCCACCAGCTTCACGGCGCCGCCCGGCTCGCGCTGCACCTCCACGCGGACGGCGTGCAGGCGCTGGAGCTGGCCGTCCTCGCCCTCCAGCCGCTTCGTCATCATCGCGAAGGCGCGCTCGCCGCCCTCCTCCTGGCTGGTGGACGTGCGGAACACCAGCGGCCAGCGCGGCCACGGGTTCTCCTTCGCGCGCACCTGCGGCGGCGCGGGGAGCAGCTCCACCTGCATCACGCTCGCGGCGCCCTGACGCAGCGCCGTGCCCAGGCAGTCCGAGCCCGTGTCGCCGCCGCCCAGGATGATGACCCGCTTGCCCCGCGCCTCCAGCCGCGCGTCCGGCGCCGCGCCCGCCGTCACCACGCGGTTCTGGTGCTCCAGGTAGTCCATGGCCTGCAGCACGCCGGACAGCTCGCGGCCCGGCACGTCCAGCTCGCGGGCCTTGCGCGCGCCCAGGGCCAGCACCACGCCGTCGTACTGCTCGCGCAGCGCGCGCCAGCCCGGCGTCACGGACGCGTCCTCGCCCGTGCGGAAGACGATGCCCTCCGCCTCCATCAGCGCGAGCCGGCGGTCCAGCACCGCCTTCTCCAGCTTGAAGTCCGGGATGCCGTAGCGCAGCAGGCCTCCGGCGCGAGCGTCCTTCTCGTACACCGTCACGCTGTGTCCCGCGGCGTTGAGCTGCGCCGCCGCCGCCAGGCCCGCGGGCCCGGAGCCCACCACCGCCACGCGCTTGCCCGTGCGGCGCGCCGGAGGCCTCGCCTTCACCCAGCCCTCCGCGAAGGCGCGTTCGGAGATCTCCTTCTCCATCTGCTCGATGGTGACCGCGTCCCGGTCGATGGCCAGCACGCACGCGGCCTCGCACGGCGCGGGGCACAGCCGTCCGGTGAACTCCGGGAAGGTGTTGGTGCGGCTGAGCACCTGGTACGCCTCCTTCCACTGGCCCCGGTACACCGCGTCGTTGAAGTCCGGGATGAGGTTCCCCAGGGGACAGCCCTGGTGGCAGAAGGGGATGCCGCAGTCCATGCAGCGCCCCGCCTGCCGCTTCGCCTCGTCCGCCGCCAGCGGCAGGTGCAGCTCGCGCCAGTCCTCCAGGCGCTCCACCTTGTCCCGCTTGGGCGCGGGCACGCGCTGCCACTCCATGAAACCCGTGGGCTTGCCCATGGCTCAGGTCCCCCCGCCGACGACGTGGAGCTGCTGGACGCTCGTGGCGGGTGGCGGCCTTCGCGCCGCCCTCCGCGCCTGGAGCACGCGCTTGTAGTCGGACGGCATCACCTTCATGAACTGCGGCACCATCAGCTCCCAGTTGTCCAGGACCCGCCGCGCCAGCGCGCTGCCGGTGTGGTGCAGGTGGCGCTCAATCATCCCGTGCACGAGCCAGATTTCGGACTCGTCCACCAGCGACTCCAGCTCCACCATCTCCAGGTTGCAGCGCTCGCGGAAGGAGCGCTCGCGGTCCAGCACGTACGCGGTGCCGCCGCTCATGCCGGCCGCGAAGTTGCGGCCCGTCTGGCCCAGCACCACCACCACGCCACCCGTCATGTACTCGCAGCCGTGGTCGCCCACGCCCTCCACCACCGCCTGCGCGCCGCTGTTGCGCACCGCGAAGCGCTCACCGGCCAGGCCTCGCAGGTACACCTCGCCGGCCGTGGCGCCGTAGAGCACCGTGTTGCCCACGAGCACGTTCTCCTCGGGCGTGAAGCGGCTGCCCTCCGGCGGGTAGACGATGATGCGTCCGCCGGACAGCCCCTTGCCCAGGTAGTCGTTGGTGTCGCCCTCCAGCTCCAGCGTCACGCCGGACGCGAGGAACGCGCCGAAGCTCTGGCCCGCGGAGCCCTTCAGCTTCACCCGCAGCTTGCCGTCCGGCAGTCCCTGCGCGCCGTGACGGCGGGCAATCTCGCCGGACAGCATGGCGCCCACCGCGCGGTGCGTGTTCGCCACCGGCAGCGACAGCATCAGCGGCGGCCCGCCCGCGAGCACGGACTGCGCCTTGGACAGCAGCTCGTGGTCCAGGTGGTCCGACACGTCCTTGCGGTGCGGCGCCTGGCAGTGGCGCGGCTCGGTGGCCGGCGCGGCCGGCGCGGTGAGCAGCGCGGACAGGTCCAGCTTGCGCGCCTTCCAGTGGTCCACCGCCGCGCGCTGGCGCAAGAGGTCCACCCGGCCCACCAGCTCCTCCAGCTTGCGCACGCCCAGGCCCGCCATGTGCCGGCGCAGGTCCTCCGCCAGCAGGAGGAAGAAGCTGACGACGTTCTCCGGCGTGCCCTGGTAGCGCTCGCGCAGGGCCGGGTCCTGCGTGGCGATGCCCGCCGAGCAGGTGTTGAGGTGGCACTTGCGCAGCATGATGCAGCCCACGGACACGAGGCTCGCGGTGGCCAGGCCGAACTCCTCCGCGCCCAGCAGCGCCGCCACCAGCACGTCGCGCGCGGTGCGCAGGCCGCCGTCCACCTGCACGCGGATGCGCGAGCGCAGGCCGTTGTGCACCAGCACCTGCTGCGTCTCCGCCAGCCCCAGCTCCCACGGCAGGCCCGCGTGCTGGAGGCTGGAGAGGGGAGAGGCGCCCGTGCCGCCCTCGTAGCCCGCCACCACCACGCAGCCCGCGCCCGCCTTGGCCACGCCCGCGGCGATGGTGCCCACGCCCACCTCGCTCACCAGCTTCACGCTCACGCGCGCCTTCGCGTTCACGGACTGGAGGTCGTAGATGAGCTGCGCCAGGTCCTCGATGGAGTAGATGTCGTGGTGCGGCGGCGGCGAAATCAGCGTCACGCCCGGCGTGCTCCAGCGCACGCGCGCAATCCGCTCGTCCACCTTGTGGCCCGGCAGCTGGCCGCCCTCGCCGGGCTTGGCGCCCTGGGCCATCTTGATTTGAAGCTCGTCCGCGTTGACCAGGTACTCGGCGGTGACGCCGAAGCGCGCGCTGGCCACCTGCTTGATGGCGCTGCGGCGCGAGTCGCCGTTGGCGTCCTTCGTGTAGCGGCGGGACTCCTCGCCGCCCTCGCCGCTGTTGGACTTGCCTCCCAGCCGGTTCATCGCGATGGCCAGCGTCTCGTGCGCCTCCGCGCTGATGGAGCCGAAGGACATGGCGCCGGTGACGAAGCGCCGCGCCAGCTCCAGCGCGGGCTCCACCTCATCCAAGGGCACCGGCGTGCAGCCGTCCGTCACCACGTCCAAGAGGCCGCGCAGGTTGCTGTGCTCGCGCGTCTCGTCGTCCGCCAGCTTCGAGTACTCCTGGAACTGCACCGGGTCGTTCGCGCGCACCGCCGCCTGGAGCTTCGCCACGGTGGCCGGGTTCCACTTGTGCCGCTCGCCCTGCCGGCGCCAGCGGAACTGCCCGCCCACCGGCAAGAGGTGCTCCTCGCCGTCCGCGCCCGGGCCGAAGCCGCGCGCGTGCCGCTCCGCCACCTCGCGGCCCAGCTCCGGCAGGCCCACGCCCTCCACGCGCGACGACGTGCCGGTGAAGTGCTTCTCGATGAGGCTTCGCTGCAGGCCCACGGCTTCAAAGAGCTGCGAGCCTCGGTAGGACTGGAGCGTGGAGATGCCCATCTTGGACATCACCTTGAGCAGCCCCTCCTCCAGGCCGTGGAGGTACTGCGCCTGCGCCTTGTCCGCGTCCGCCTTCAGCTCACCCGCGTCCGCCAGCGCGCGCAGCGTGTCCAGCGCCAGGTACGGGTTCACCGCGGACACGCCGTAGGCGAACAGGCACGCGAAGTGGTGCACCTCGCGCGCCTCCGCCGTCTCCAGCACGATGCCCGTGTACATGCGCGTGCCGTCGCGCACCAGGCGCTGGTGCACCGCGGACACGGCCAGCAGCGCGGGGATGGCCGCGTGCGCCGCGTCCACGCCCCGGTCGCTCAGCACGAGGATGCTCGCGCCCGCGTCCACGGCGTCCACCGCCGCCGTGCACAGCCGCTCCACCGCGACCTCCAGCGCCGTGGCCGCGCCGCCCGCGTGCGGGTACAGCAGGCTCAAGGGACGCGGCTCGAACAGGCCCGTGTCGCCGCGCAGGTTCGCCAGGCGCGCCAGCTGCCCGTTGGTGAGGATGGGGCCGGGCAGGGACAGCCGGTGGCACTGCTCCGGCGTCTCCTCGAAGGTGTTGCCCTCCGGGCCCAGCGCGGTGGCCAGCGTCATCACCAGCGCCTCGCGCAGCGGGTCGATGGGCGGGTTGGTGACCTGCGCGAAGAGCTGGTGGAAGTAGTTGAAGAGGGTGGGGGCCTGGTCGCTCAGCACCGCCAGCGGCGTGTCCGTGCCCATGGAGCCCGTGGGCTCCTTGCCCGTCTCCGCCATGGGGATGAGCGTGGTGCGGACGTCCTCGTCCGTGTAGCCGAACGCGCGCTGCAGCCTCCACAGCGCCTCGCCCTTCACGCGCGCGGGGGCGGGGACCTGGGGCAGGTCGTCGAAGGTGAAGACGTTGCGCTGGAGCCAGCGGCGGTAGGGCCAGCGCGAGGTGATTTCGCGCTTCACCTCCTCGTCCTCCAGGATGCGCCCCTCCGTGGTGTCCACCAGCAGCATGCGGCCCGGCGTCAGCCGGCCCTTGCGGCGCACCTGCGACGGGGGCACGTCGATGACGCCCGCCTCCGACGCCAGGATGATGCGGTCGTCCTCCGTCACCAGGTAGCGCGCGGGGCGCAGGCCGTTGCGGTCCAGCGTCGCGCCAATGAGCTGTCCGTCCGTGAACGCGATGGCGGCGGGGCCGTCCCACGGCTCCAGCAGGGACGCGGAGTACTCGTAGAAGGCGCGGCGCTCGTCGCCCATCTCCTTGTTGCCCTCCCACGCCTCCGGGATGGTCATCATCATCGCGTGGGGCAGGGTGCGGCCGCCCAGGTAGAGCAGCTCCACCATGTTGTCGAACTGCGCGGAGTCGCTCTTGCCCGGGACGATGATGGGCCACAGCGGCTCCAGGCTCCCGCCCAGCTTCGCCGTCTGGAGCAGCCCGCGCCGCGCCGTCATCCAGTTGCGGTTGCCACGCAATGTATTGATTTCGCCGTTGTGCGCGATGAAGCGGAACGGCTGCGCCAGCTCCCACGTGGGGAAGGTGTTGGTGGAGAAGCGCGAGTGCACCAGCGCCAGCGCGCTGACGAACTCCGGGTGCCGCAGGTCCGCGTAGAAGCGCGGCAGCTGCCGGGGCAGCAGCAGCCCCTTGTAGATGAGCGTCTCCGACGAACAGCTGGCCACGTGGAAGCGCCCCTGCGGATCCACGCCGCGCGCCAGCACGCGGTTCTCCACCAGCTTGCGGATGCGGTAGAGCTTGCGCTCGAAGGCGCTGGGCACCACGCGGCGGCGCGCGATGAAGAGCTGACGGATGACCGGCGCGGCCTCGCGCGCGAGCGGCCCCAGCTCCTGGGGCGCCACCGGCACGTCACGCCAGCCGAGCAGCCGCTGCCCCTCCTCCTCCACCACGTCCTCGAACAGCGCCTCGCACGCGCGCCGCGCCTCCGGCTCCTGCGGCAGGAACACCTGCGCGACGCCGTACTGGCGGCGCGGCGGCAGCTCGAAGCCCAGCCTCGGCGCCTCGTGGTTGAAGAAGCGGTGCGGCAGCTGCACCAGGATGCCCGCGCCGTCGCCCGTCTCCGGGTCGCGCCCTGCCGCGGCGCGGTGGCTCAGCCGGTTGAGCAGCTCCAGCGCGTCCTCCACGATGCCCCGCGAGCGCTGACCCCGGATGTGGGCCACGAACCCCACGCCGCAGGCGTCGTGCTCGGTCTCCGGCTCATACAGCCCGTAGCGCGGAGGGAGGGTGAGCGGCATCGTCGGGACCCCTTTCCCGCATGACGCGGGAAGCCAAGCTGTTGAGCAGTCAGGCTAACGCGGCGTGTCGCGGCCCGTAAAGACAGGGTGACTCAGGGGGTCGAGTCACCGCGTGGAGTGGTGCCGGGGAAACAGGCCCACCGTGAAGCCTCACGCCGCGTGCGCCCTCGGGTTCGGGCAGCTGTCACTGGTCAACAGTCGCCTGCGATGAACGGCCAACATTCAGCGCGATTGGTTCTTTCCACGCGCCGCGTCGATCCCGATCCTCCCTGGACCTTGGACCTGCTGCGGCGACTGAAGGCGGAGACGCGTCCCCACCATGAGCGGACGGAGGGCGTGGTGCGCCTGATGGACGCGGACCTGACGCCCGAGGGCTACCGGCGCCAGCTGGAGGCCTTCCATGGCTTCTACCTGCCGGTGGAGGCACGGCTCGCCGGGCCCCTGGCGGCGCTGGAGCCGGCGCTGGAGCTGGAGTCGCGCTGGAAGACGGCGCTCCTGGAAGAGGACCTGCGCGCCATGGGGCATGACACGGCCTCGCTCGCGCGGCTGCCGCGCGCCTCTCCCCTGCCGTCGCTGCCGGGACTGGCGGAGGCGCTGGGCTGCGCGTACGTGCTGGAGGGCTCCACGCTGGGCGGCCAGCTCATCCTGCGCCACCTGACGCGCCACTTCGGTCCGGACGCGCGCGTGGGGAACTTCGCCTTCTTCCGGGCCTATGGCGACCGGGTGGGCCCCATGTGGCGTGCCTTCGGCGCGGCCCTGACCCAGGCGTCCGAACGGGCGTCCTCCGAGACCTTCGACGCGGCCGTGGTGCAGGGCGCCCGCGAGACCTTCGACACCTTCGCCGCCTGGTTGATGCGAGAGCACGATGTCCCCGTCCGTCTCTGATGCAGACCTCAGCGTCTGCGATCGCGAACCCATCCACCTGCTGGGCGGCATCCAACCCCGGGGCGTGCTCGTCGCCTTCCACCCGGGTTCGGAGTCCGTCGCGGTCGTGAGCGCCAACGCGGCCGCGCTGCTGGGCGCCGGGCCGGACGCGCTCCTGGGCAAGCCTGTCTCCGGCGTGCTGCCGCACGGGCTGCTCGCGCGCGTGGAGGCGGGCGTGGGGCCGGGGCCCGTCACCGTGGAGGTGTCCGGACAGCGCTGCTTCGCGCTGCTGCATGAGAGCGACGGCCTGCGCGTGCTGGAGCTGGAGCCGGTCATCGACGGGGACGGGGACGTGGGCGCGGAGGAGACGGCGCTCTCCGCGGTGCAGCGGCTGGTGTCGCCGCTGGCGTACGCGAAGGGGACGGTCGCGCTGCTCAACGAGGCCGCGGACGCGGTGCGGGCGCTCATCGGCTACGACCGGGTGATGGTCTACCGCTTCCACGCGGACTTCCATGGCGAGGTCGTGGCGGAGAGCGTGCGCGAGGGCGTGGACTCCTTCCTGGGCCTGCACTACCCGGCGAGCGACATCCCCGTGCAGGCGCGCGCCCTCTACACGCGGAACCCCGTGCGGCTCATCGCGGACGTGGACGCGAAGGCCGTGGCGCTGGTGCCGCCGGTGCTGCCCGGCACCCAGCGTCCGCTGGATTTGTCCGGCTCCGCGCTCCGCAGCGTGTCGGAGATCCACCTGGAGTACCTGCGCAACATGGGCGTGGGCGCGTCCTTCAGCGTGTCGCTCTTGAAGGACGGACAGCTGTGGGGGCTGATGGCCTGCCACCACCTGTCGCCCCGCATGGTGTCCGCCGCGCGGCGCCAGGCGTGCGAGGTGCTGGCGCGGCTCTTGTCGCTCCAGCTGTCCGCGGAGGAGCGCAGCCAGGAGGCCGCCGCCCAGGCGCGCCGCGCGTCGCTGCTCAACATGCTCGTCCTGCCGAACCTGGGCGACCGCAGCCCCGCGAAGGCGCTGGAGACCCAGGCCCCGCTCCTGATGGAGCTCACGGGCGCTCACGGCGTGGCGCTGGTGCTGGGCGCGAGCGCGGGCCCGGAGTCCTCGCCGCTGCTCCTTGGCACCACGCCATCCGCGGAGGAGGTGCACGCCCTGGTGGCGTGGCTTTCGATGGGCGAGCTGCCGGGCGAGGTCTTCCACGTGGATCGGCTGGGGGACGTGTATCCGCCGCTGGCCTCGCGCGCGGACGTGGCCGCGGGCCTGCTGGCGGTGCGGCTGGATCCGTCCGTGCCGCACTATGCGCTGTGGTTCCGCCCGGAGGTGGCGCGCACCGTGGCGTGGGCCGGCAACCCGAACAAGCCCGTGCGCCCGGAGCCGGGCCATGCGCGGCTGCGTCCCCGCGCGTCCTTCGACGTGTGGCGCGAGGAGATGCGCGGCGCCTCCACGCCATGGTCCACGCAGGACCTGGAGGCCGCGCGCGCGCTCAAGGGCGCGCTGGTGGGCGTGGTGCTGCGGCACGCGGAGGAGCTGGCCCGGCTGTCGCGGGAGCTGGCCCGCTCCAACGCGGAGCTGGACGCGTTCGGCGGCTCCGTGGCGCACGACCTCAAGGAGCCGCTGCGCGGCATCCTCCAGTACAGCTCCTTCCTCCAGGAGGACTTCGGCGCCACGCTGGGAGCGGAGGGACGCAAGCAGCTGGAGTCCCTGGCGTGGCTGGCGAAGCGCACGCACTCCCTCATCGACGACCTCTTCGAGTTCAGCCGCCTGGGCCGACTGGAGCTGGCGTGGGAGGAGACGGATCATCAGGCGTTGGTGGAGGACGTGCTCCGGACGCTGGGCGCGCGGCTGGAGGGGGGCAGGGTGGAGGTCCGCCTGCCCCGCCGCCTGCCCACCGTGGCCTGTGACGGCGTCCGCATCCGGCAGGTGTGGGCCAACCTCATCAGCAACGCGGCCAAGTACCAGGCGGCCGAGCCGCGCTGGGTGGAGGTGGGCTTCCTCGGGCCCGGGGAATCCCGCCCCGCGGCGGCGCGTCACGTGAAAGCACCCTACATTTTCTACGTGAAAGACCCCGGCATCGGCATCGCGCCCCAGTTCCATGAGGCCGTCTTCGAATTGTTCCGCCGCCTGCATCCCTCGCAGGCCTATGGTGGCGGCTCGGGGGCGGGGCTGGCCATCGCGCGCCGGCTGGTGTCACTGCATGGCGGTGCGCTCTGGCTGGACTCCGCGCCGGGGCAGGGCTCCACCTTCTATTTCACGCTGGGCGAGGAGCCGAGGTCATGAACCCGCTGCTGCTGGTGGAGGACAGTGATCCGGACGCGGAGGCGCTGATGCGCATCGCGAAGCGGCTGCCCCTGCCCGTGCCCGTGGTGCGCGTGCGCGACGGCGAGAACGCGCTGGACTACCTCTACCGGCGTGGAGCCCACGAGGACGCGGAGCGCCCCACGCTCATCCTGCTGGACATGCACATGCCCGGCATCAGCGGGCGCGACGTGCTGGCCACGCTGAAGGCGGATCCGGACCTGCGCAGCATCCCCGTCATCATCTTCTCCTCCTCGCTGGATGTGGGCGACGTGCAGGGGGCGTACGCGGACGGCGCCAACAGCTACCTCTTCAAGCCGGAGATTGGCCCCCAGCTGCAGGCCACCGCGGAGGCGCTCCACGCCTTCTGGTTCAAGGCGGCGCGCCTGCCCGAGCCCCAGGAGCCGGAGGCATGAGCCTGCGCGTGCTGCTGGTGGACGACGGCATGGCGGACCGCCTCGCGGTCAGCCGCGCGCTGGCGAAGGACCCGGACATGCAGTGGGAAGTGGTGCCCATGTCCAACGCGGAGGACGCGCTGGCATACCTGGAGGGCAACGCCGTGGACGCGATGCTGCTGGACTACCACCTGCCCGGCATGAACGGCGTCACCCTGCTCCAGAAGGTCACGGAGCTGGGCCTGCCCCGCGTGCCCGCCGTGGTGGTGCTCACCGGCAGCGGCAACGAGCGCGTGGCGGTGGAGGCCATGAAGGCCGGCGCCCAGGACTACCTGGTGAAGGAGACCTTCAGCCCGGAGCGCCTGCGCATCAGCCTGCGCACCGCGGTGGACACGGTGCTCATGACGCGCGAGCTGGAGGACCGCCGCCTTCGCGCCGAGCGCGCCGAGACCGCCGCCCGCGAGGCGCTGGCCGTGCGCGACGAGCTCTTCTCGCTGGCGACGCACGACCTCAAGGGCCCGCTTCAAATCATGACGCTCAACGCCCAGGTGCTGCGCCGGCAGATTCCCACCGCCGCGATGACGCCCGCGCTGGAGACGCGCCTGGGCCACATCGTGCGCGCGGCGCACCGCATGGGGGAACTCATCGACCACTTCCTGGAGGTGACGCGCGGCCAGGAGCGCCCCCTCAAGCGCGAGCCCCTGGACCTGTTGGCCATGGTGCGCGGCAAGGTGCGCGAGCTGGAGGCCAACGCCTCCCGCCACCACTTCGTCCTGGAGGTGCCGGAGGGGCGCGACTTCACCGGCGAGTGGGACGCGCACGCCCTGGAGCGCGTGCTGGAGAACCTGATGGGCAACGCGGTGAAGTACAGCGCCGCGGGCTCCACCGTCACCGTGCGCCTGACGGTGGAGGACGGTGACGCGCAGCAGTTCGTGCTGCTCGCCGTGACGGACCAGGGCATTGGCATCCCGGCCGCGGACCTGCCCTTCGTCTTCGAGCGCTTCCACCGCGGCCGCAACGTGTCCCGGGACGTGTCCGGCAGCGGCGTGGGCCTGGCCAGCGCGCGCCGCATGGTGGAGCTGCACGGCGGCTCGCTCGCCGTGCGCAGCGTGGAGGGTCAGGGCTCCACCTTCACCGTGCGCCTGCCCCGGGGCATCGCGCTGCCCACGGAGTCCGTGCGCTCCACGCCTGAACAGCTGGCGCCGTAGGTGCCGGAGCCGGGGCGCGGCGTCCGGAACCTCAGGGCACCGCGGGCACGCTGCCGCGCAGCATGAAGAACACCACCACGCCCGTCACGCTCACGTAGAGCCACATGGGCGCCAGCCACCGCGTCACCTTGCGGTGCCGGCCAAACTGCTGCCGCCAGGAGAAGTAGAAGGCCACCAGCGCCATGGGCAGCACCGGCATGGACAGGATGACGTGGCTGGCCAAGAGCGTCAGGTACAGCCCGCGGAAGCCGCCCACGTAGCGCGTGTCCCCGTGCACGTAGTGGTACGCGAGGTAGCCCACCAGGAACAGCGCGGACGCGGCGAACGCGCTCACCATCAGGTTCTGGTGCGCCTTGCGCGCGCCCCGCTTGATGGCCACCCACCCGGACAGCAGCAGCGCCGCCGCCGTCGCGTTGAGCCCCGCGTTCACCGCCGGCATGAAGCGCAGGTCCATGCCCATCCCCGCGCCTCCGCGCCGGATGAGCAGCAGCCACGCCAAGAGCGCCAGCGCGCCGGCGGACACCACGCCGATCGCGACGAAGAAGGAGCGGTCATTCGTGGACGCGGGAGAGGGCGTCAGCCCGGAAGCGGCGTTGGACATGCCTTCTTCTGGACCGCGCCCGGGCCGCTTGCAACAGGCCGCTCAAGCAGAATCCCGCGAAGGCCTACATGTCGGTCGAATGGAATCGGTTAGGTCAACTGGATATCAAACCGGAAATTCCTTCATACTTCGGACCACTGCGTCACCCCCGACCCCCCCTCTCGGAGGTTCCCCGTGTTCAGCGTGCGTTGCCTTGCCCCCCTGGCGAGCGCCGCCCTCCTGCTCGCCCTGCCCGCAGCCGCTGAAGAAGCGGTGTGCGCGCCCGTGGCGAAGGTTCCCTTGGAGCGGCATCTAAGACAGCTTTCTCTCGACTTGCTGGGACGTCCTCCGACCATGGAGGAGTACAAGGCGTTCCAGGCGAAGGGCTCCGTCACGGCGGAGGACGTCCGCGCGATGATGAAGGACGAGTCCTTCTACGCGCGGATGCGCGACTACCACCGCGCGCTGCTTCGCTCGAACATCAGCGGCAGCGTGCAGGGCAACGGCGACTACCGCGTGTCCGGCACGCCGCTGAGCTTCGCGGGCAACAACTCCAACAGCCTGCGCGGCGGCCAGAGCCAGCGCTGTGACGGGGAGATTGCCCAGGACAGCTGCAAGGCGAGCCCGCAGGACCCGCACCAGGACAGCTCCACGCCCTCCGTCTGCCGCGACGCGCAGGGCGTGCCCATGCCGGTCAGCTACGACTACGACACGAACTTCTACCAGTGCCGCCAGCTGGACGTGAACGCCACGGAGCCGGAGCTGAAGTTCGCGGACTGCAACGCGCTGAAGGCCAGCCCGACGTACGGCAGGTACGTGAACTTCTGCGACAACCGCTACCTGGCCTCCGCGGGCAGGTCCGTGGGCTACCTCTGCCTGCCGGACCCGAACAAGAACACCACCAACGTGCTGGTGCCGGAGCCGGCCACGGGCGTCATCACCGCCTGGGTGCAGCCGGCGGGCGGGACGGGCTCGCTGAAGCTGAACCGCTGCAAGTTCGACGCGACGGACGCCAACACCCCCTGGACGCCGAAGCAGGGCTGCGTGCACCGCGAGGGCTACGTCACCACCACGGTGCAGCCCTACTGGTCCACCACCACGGAGCCGGTGAAGGTGTGCGCCATCGAGGCGCAGAACCGCGCGACGAACCCGTACAACGGCCAGTCCTGTGAGACGGGCCGCTTCAACGGCGACCGCACCTGCGGCTGCGGCGACAAGATGCGCCGCTGCGAAATCAGCGACGTGCACAACGCCCGCGTCGCCGCCTTCAACGAGGAGCCGCTCTTCATCACGGACTCCGTGGTGCGCAACGACGAGCCCTACTTCAACATCCTCACCACCCGCCGCTCCTTCGTGAACGGCCCGCTGTCGGAGTTCTACAAGCAGCGCCAGGGCGTGGGCGTCTTCAGCATCAAGGCCCCGGCGGACAACGCCGTGCTGCCCACCGTGACGTACGCCAGCACCACCCAGTGGAACGAGTACGTCCGCGACAGCACCCACTCCGGCGTGCTCACCACGCCCGCGTTCCTCTACCGCTTCCCCACGCAGCGCGCCCGCGTGAACGAGTTCTACGAGGCGTTCCTCTGCAAGCACTTCGCCCCGGCCGCGGACGCGAACCTGCCGCCCCCGGATGACGCCTGCAACCGCGAGAACAACCTGGCCAGGCGCTGCGGCTGCAACTACTGCCACGCCACCATCGAGCCCACGGGCGCGCACTGGGGCCGCTACGCGGAGCGCTCCGCGCAGTTCCTGTCCCCGGACCAGTTCCCCCGCCTGGACGTGAAGTGCCGCGACTGCGCCATCGCCGGTGACACCAGCTGCGGCGGCGAGTGCAGCCAGTACGTGATGCAGGCCTTCGACGGCGACGGCGCCAACTCGCTGGGCCTCCTGAAGACCTACCTCTACCGCACCGCGGACGAGGAGAAGAACATCGAGGGCGGTCCGCAGGCGCTGGTCAAGCGCATGATGGAGACGGGCGACCTGGAGCGCTGCACCGTCAAGCGCGTCTGGAACGAGTTCCTGGGCCGCGCCATGACGGCCGAGGAGCAGCGCCTCTACCTCCAGCAGCTGTCGCAGGACTTCGCCAAGAACAACCACAGCCTCAAGGGCCTCATCGAGCAGGTGGTGATGTCCGACGCGTACCGGAGGATCGACTGATGCGCCGCCTTCTGCTGACCGCGCTGCTCGCGCTCGCCACGGGCTGCACCCAGGGCTCCGTGGACGTCCCCGCCAAGCCCGTCCCGCTGGACGCCCAGCTGGACCCGGTGCCCAACCCGCACGGCAACACGGACCAGATTGATCCGCTGCCGGACCCGGAGGCCCAGGGGGGCAGCGTGGGCCGCGCGCCCCGCCGCCTCACCGTCGCGCAGCTCAAGGAGTCCATCCGCGTCGCCGTGGGCATGGAGTGGGATGAGCTGGAGTCGCGCGCCCAGTCGCTGGGCCGCGCGGACTACGCGCTGATTACCTCGGAGAACACGGAGCCCAACCTCGTCTTCGCCCGCTTCCTGGACGACGGCGCGCGCAAGGTCTGCATCGCCCAGGCGCAGAAGGACATCGCGCAGGCGGACGTGAGCTTGCGCACCCTGGGGCGCACGCTGCCCTCGCCCATGAGCGATTTGACGAAGCTCACGGACGCGCAGGTGAACGAAACGCTCGTGTACCTCTCCACGCGGTTCTGGGGCGCGCCCCTGTCCGGTGAGGAGCTGACGCGCTACGCGACGTTCTTCCGCAAGGCCGCCGCCCGGGCCGAAACCCTCAAGAAGCGCGACCAGGCGCTGGCGGTGGTGTGCATCGCCATGCTGACGGACTCGCGCTTCATCACCTACTGACCTTGACGGTGCCCGCGATGAAGAAGACGCGCCAAGACGACACCTGCTGCCCCGAGCGCCGCACCTTCCTCAAGGCCGGAGCCGGCTTCATGGGCTCGCTCCTGCTGGGAGGCATCCCCTTCAAGGCCGTGGCCCAGGCGACGAACCTGGCCCCGCCGGACCGCTGCTTCGTCTTCGTGTATTTCAGCGGCGGGTGGGACCAGCTGCTCGCGCTGGACCCGCGTGACCCGGCGGTGTTCACCGCCGACCGCGTCAGCGAGACGCGCATCATGCCGGGCTACAGCCTGCTCACCGACTCGCGCTTCCAGCAGGTGCCCATCGTCCCCAAGGAGCGCGCGGGCGCCGGCCCCGCGGCCATGACCTTCGGGCCCGCGGTGGGCGCGCTGTCGGACCACTACGACCTGATGACGGTGGTGCGCGGCATCAACAT
Source organism: Corallococcus sp. AB049A (assembly GCF_003668885.1). Lineage (NCBI taxonomy): Bacteria > Pseudomonadati > Myxococcota > Myxococcia > Myxococcales > Myxococcaceae > Corallococcus > Corallococcus sp. AB049A. The sequence goes on from NZ_RAWL01000005.1 coordinate 47,915, forward strand.
GAGCACGCTCACCCACGAGGTGGGCTACCGCTACTTCCTCACCGGGAAGATGCCCATTGGCAGCGCGGCGCGCGGCTCCTCCACCGCCACGGAGATCGTGGGCCAGATGAAGCCCGCGGTGCCCATCCCCTCCATCGCTCAAGGTGTCGAGTCCTACAACGACCGCTACGGCGGCTACGCCAACGCGCTGCGCGTCAGCGGCCTGGCGGACCTGGTGCTCACGCTGGACCCGCCCGTGGCGTCGCGCCAGCTGGACAGCGAAATCGAGAAGAGCCTCATCGACCTCAACGGCCAGCCCATCACCTGCGAGGAGCAGGCGCTCACCGCCCGGGGCGTGGGCACGGCCTATGAGAGCAGCCGCGGCCAGATGCAGACGGTGATGGAGAACAAGCTGTCGGACTCGTTCCGCTTCCAGCTGGCGGCCAACCAGTCCGTGCGCGACTTCTACGGGCTCAACAACCAGTCCTACCCGTACAACAGCGCCGCGGGCCGCGCCGCCATGGTGGCCACCGCCCTGAAGAAGGGCATCAGCCAGTGCGTGTCCATCAACCTGGCCGGCGGCCTGGACACCCACTTCGGCACGCAGCAGACGCACGCGACCAACCAGCGGGCGGGCTTCGACGCGCTGAACCTGCTGGTGAATGACCTGCGCCAGACGGCGCACCCCGGCGGCGGCAACTTCATGGACCACACCACCATCCTGGTGTTCAGCGAGTTCGCTCGCACGCCCACCATCAACGCCACGGGCGGGCGCGACCACCACCTGTCCAACAGCTGCCTGCTGATGGGCGCGGGCATCAAGCACAACCGGGTGGTGGGCCGCAGCGGTGACATCGGCATGTCGCCGGGCCTGGTGGACCTGCGCACGGGCGCCAACGACCCGAACGGCTCCAACATCTTCCCCGAGCACATCATCGCGACGGTGCTGGCCTCGGCGAAGCTGGACTACAGCATCACCCGGGTGGACCCGCTGCGGTTCATCCTTGCCTGAACCTTGATGAGCACTCCCCTCCTGCGTCCCCATCCGCGCCACGGTTCCCCCGCCGTGGCGCGCTTCCTGTCCACCTCGCTCCTGCTGATGTCCGCGGCGCTGGCTTCCGCGTGCGGCGAGGACGCACCCCCGGGCAGCGACCCGGCGAAGCCCGCGGCCTTCACGGCCACCCAGGTCACCACGGCGCAGTCGCTGGCCGCGGTGCCCGGCTTCGCGGACCAGTCCGGCGGCGGCATCTTCGCCACCGCTGGCGGCGAGGCCGTGCGCCTGCGCCTGGACGGCACCCGGGCAGCGCTCGCCGCCCACCCGCAGAACACCGCGGTGCTGGGCTCCGTGCGCGCCACCTTCCGCCTGGGGCCGCACAGCGCCCTGGTGGAGACGGACCGCGGCCTGTTCCTCGCGGACCAGGGCTGGCTCATCGAGCCGCTGTGGCAGGAGGTGCTGGGCACCGGCATCGTCGCCACCGCGCAGACGGCGGACGGCGCGGCGTGGATTGCCCACCCCACCGGCCTGTTTCAAATCCAGGGCGGCGTGCTCGCGTCGCTGAAGCTGTCCGGGCAGCCGCTCAACAACATCACCGCCATGACGGCCGCGCCCGCGGAGGACGGCCTCGCGGGCCTGTGGTTCACGCGCGAGGGCCGCCTCAACGTCGTAGTGGCCTCCGCGCCGGGCGTCTACCAGGTGCGCGGCTCGGACGCGCCGCTCGCCGGCGGTGAGACGGTGCGGGCGCTCGCGGGGCTGAGCGCGGGCACGGGCGTGGCGGGCGAGGTCTGGGTGCTCACCAGCACCCGCCTCCTGCGCCGCAACGCGGAGGGCTGGAGCCCGGTGGACCTGCCGGCGCTGCCCGAGCAGCTCCTGGGCGCGGGGCGCTTCCTCTGGGCCCGCGCCGGCAACCGGCTCTTCACCTACGACGCGGACGCGAAGGTGTGGGGCTCCGCGGAGGGGCTGCCCTCCGGGAGCGTGACGCTGCTGGCCGCGGACGAGAGCGGCTGTGCGTGGATCCGCGTGGGCGAGCAGGCCCTGGCCATCAGCCAGACGCCGGTGCCGCGCGTGACGGGCATGCACCAGGGCATGCTGGTGGTGGAGGACGGGCTGGTGGTCCAGGCCCGCCTGCCCCCGGGGACCGCGCCCAGGAGCGTCCTCTTCCAGCTGGAGGGCAAGGAGGTCGAAGCCACCGGGCCCGCGTTCAGCATGGGCGGCCTGGAGGCGGACGGTGAGACGCTCAAGGCGTTCTCCTTCTCCTCCCTGACCCCGGGCGGGCACACGCTGAGCGTCGTGTCCCGCTTCGAGGACGGCAAGGAGGCGCGCCGGCAGCTGCCCTTCGTGTACCAGCCGCTCGCCACCGTCCCCAGCTGGGCGCGCGACATCCGGCCCATCCACGAGGCCCGCTGCGCCAAGTGCCACACCACCAGCCCGGGCCGGCCGCTGAACACCTATGAGCTGTGGAAGTCCAACGCCCAGCTCATCAACGCGGCGGTGCGCGACCTGCGCATGCCCGCGGACGGGCCGTTGGATCAGCAGGGCCTCGCCCTCATCCAGCGCTGGGTGTCCTCCGGCGCGCTGCCCTGAAATCCCCGCGTCACGACTGCTTCCGAGGCACCCTCCATGAAACGTCTTCTTCGCGCGACCCCCCTCGCCGCGCTGCTGACCCTGGGCTGTGACGGCGAGCTGAAGCCCGCGGATCAGCTCCCCTACGTGGGCCCCTGTGAGGGCCTGGCCCCGCTGACGCTGTCGGCGGAGCCCACCACGGTGCGCTCCGGCAGCGTGGCCACGCTGACGGCCGGCGGCGGCAGCGGCCACTACTCCTACCGCGTGGAGGCGGGCGGATCCTCCGGCGACATGCGAGGCAACCGCTTCGTCGCGGGCGCCACGCCCGGCGAGGACACGCTGACGGTCGTGGACGACCAGTGCGGCGGCGCCACCAGCGTGCGGGTGAAGGTGATCGCCGGCTTCGGCGTCTCGCCCGCGCGCGCGATGCTGCGGCCGGGCACGTCCTTCCAGATCCTCATCGAGGGCCTGGTGGGCACGGCGGTCTTCACGCTCACCACCAACGGCTCCGGCGCCACGCTCAGCGACACGGGCGTCTACACGGCGGGGCAGGTGGAGGCGCAGGACGTCATCACGGTGCGCGACACGAAGTCCGGCGACACCGTGGCGCTCCAGTACACCGTGAGCAAGGCGGCGAAGCTGGTGGGGGACCCGCAGTACCTGGGCGTGCCGTCGGGTTCCTCCGCGCCGCTGGCCGCGGCGGGCGGCACCGACCGCGTGACGTGGACGAAGAAGTCCGGCCCGGGCTCCGTGGTGAACGGCCGCATCGTGGTGGAGGCCGGCGCGACGGGCACGGTCGTGCTGGAGGCGAAGGACGCCTTCACCGGCGACGTGGCCCCGGTGTCGGTGCGCGTGCTGGATGAATTGACGCGGCCCCTCCTGGCGCACGGCAAGCTGTCGGACGTGGCCACGCTGGTGACCGCGGACTTCGACGGCGACGGCATCCAGGACCTGGCGGTGGGCCAGCGCGAGAGTGAGCTTTCGCGCCCCACGGGCGGCGCGGTGTTCGTCTACAAGGGCGCTTCCTCCGGCCTGCCCGCGAAGCCCACCTGGGTGCTGACGGGTGAGACGGAGGGCGCGCTCTTCGGCGACATGCTGGCGGTGGGCGACCTGGACGGCGACGGCATCTCCGACCTGGCGGTGTCCTCGCCGGGCGCGGACGTCACCATCGGTGACTCGGGCGCGGTGTATCTCTATTCGTTCAAGCCAGGGCAGGGGCCCGCGCTGCTGCGGCCCGCGCTCACCGGCCTGGGCCGGGGCGGGTTCGGCACGGGCATGGCCATCGCGGACGCGGATGGCGACGGGGACATGGATCTGTTCGTCGGCTCGCCCGGCGGAGACCTGTCCACGCTCTCCGGCATCAGCCGGCGCGGCGTCGTGGACATCTTCATCCTCAACAAGGGACAGGCCCTCCCGGACCTGCCGGCGGTGCGCCTGGGCGGCCAGGACCTGGACAAGGACGGGAAGTTCACGCTGAAGAGCACCACGGAGCTGGGCCGCGCGCTCGCGGTGGCGGACCTCAACGACGACGGCCGACCGGACCTGGCGGCGCTGCACCGGCTGACGCGCTTCAACGCGGATGGCACCACCAACGGGCAGCAGATGGCCGTGGCGGTGTACTTCGCGCGCGACACGGCGCCGCGCTACCGCTCCGCCGCGGACCTCTACGTGCTGGTGTCCAACACCGCCGTGGAGTCCATGGCCAACGAGGGCACCTTCCGCCTGGGGACCATTCCCGGCGAGGGCAGCCGTCCCCCGTTCCTCCTGGTGATGGCGGACCGGGCGGACTCGCCGAACCTGAGCGCGTCGGGCGGCGGGGCGTCACAGCAGGACGCGGGCGGCGCGTACCTCTTCGACCTGCGGGGCGCGAAGCTGGCGGCGGATCCGGCGGCGGTGAACCCTCCGACGGTGGCGCTTTCGAGCGCGTTCGCGCGCTTCTACGGCGACGCGCGGAGCATCAACGCCACCCGGAGCTGGGCGGTGATGGACGTGGACGGCACGCAGGGGCCGGAGCTGCTGCTGGGCGCGCCGTATGCGTCGGTGACGGCCGGCACGACGACGCTGGGCAACGCGGGCAAGGTGCTGGTGTATCCGCTCACGGGCCTGTCCAAGAACACGGTGATGAACAAGCCGCTCGCGGCGCTGGGGGGCTCGGCGAAGTCGGAGGTGCTGGGCGCGGGCCTCGCGGCGTGGAAGCTGCCGTCCGGCCCGGTGCTGGCGGGCTTCTCCGGCCGCGCGTCCTCCGCGTCGGGGGCGTTCACCGGCCGCGTGGATGTCTTCACCCGGGCCGGCGCGTCGGTGGCGGACTGGGCGCGCAGCGGCATGGACGTGACGGCGAAGGCCAGCGTGGAGCGCTTCGGTGAGACCGTGGCGGTGTCGCGCCTCAACGGCAAGGTGATGGCCCTGGTGGGCTCGCCAGGCTTCTCCGGCCCGGGCCCCAACAACGACGGCGCGGACCTGACCGTGGGCCGCGCGTACACCTTCGACACCTCGGAGCCGGGCAAGGCCATCGTGTCCGGCGAGGGCGCCAGCTCGCCTTGGTATGGCGGCCGCAACGTGGGCGTGGACGTGGCGTTCACGGACTTCAACGGCGACGGGCGGCCGGACCTGGTGGCGGGCGCCACGGGGCTCACCATCCCGGCCACGAACTCCGCCGCGACGGAGCGCGACCCCTACGTGCAGAACGCCTGCATGACGACGGCCACGCAGTCACTGGGCGGACTGCTGGTGTCGGTGGGCCAGGCGGACGGCACCTTCAAGCCGGCCTACCGCGTGTTCGCGCCGTCCGTGGTCGACGGTTGCCATGACGCGGCGAACACCCGCTGCAAGCGCACCAACATGGGCCGGGGCGTGGTGGGCGGCTTCGACTTCAACAACGACGGCAAGGAGGACGTGGCCGTGCTGCGCGACCGCGGCATGGATGTGTTCCTGGGCCGCGCGCCGGAGGACGCGTCCTTCGCGAAGATGACGCTGGCCTGCGACGCGGCGTATTCGTGGCCCAGCGCCCCCATGCCCGCGCCGCACTGGGGAGACACCGTGATGCCGGCGACCTCCGCCATCGCCTCGGTGGGCGACCTCAACGGGGACGGCTGCGACGAGGTGGCGTGGCGCTACTCGGACAACACGCACTCGGGCATCGTGATTGCCTACGGCTTCGACAAGGGCGGCTCGAAGTGTGGGGGCCGCACGGTGGGCGCCACCGTGCGCATCGCCGCGGACACGGAGGTGGGGCGCGCGCTGATGAACCTGGGCGTGGCCACCACGCGCGCGGGGAAGTTCCTGGGAGCCTCCGGCGCGGACTACCTGGCGGTGAGCGCCAACAACTACCTGGTGGAGGGCGTGAGCCAGCAGGCGGTGCTGCTCATCCAGACCAGCAAGCTCACCCCGCCCGCCACCGGTGAGACGCTGCTGGACGTCGCCGACCTGGCCCCGCTGAACCTCACCTACCGCACCCGCGCCGTGAGCTTCGGCACGTCGCTGTCGGGCGGCAGGGACCTCACCGGCGACGGCGTGCCGGACCTGTGGGTGGGCGCGCCCAACGCGTCGGTGGCCTCGGATGGCGACGGCGCGGCGTTCCTCTTCGCCGGTGGCGCGAAGTCCACCGGCCCGCTGGCGCCCTTCCTCCTGGTGGTGGGCGACGGCGCCGAGCGCTCCTTCCTGGGCCAGTCCCTCTCCGTCGTCCCCGGCTCCGGAGGCTCGCCGCCCACGGCCATCATCGGCGCGCCGAGGAGCTACCGCACCGGCACGCAGAACGGCACGGCGTACGCGCTGCCCCTGCCGTTCTGATTCACCCCGCGCTCGGGGCTTCCGGAGGCGCCTTCGCCTCCGGGGCCTCGTCGCGGTTGGCGAGCGCCGCCGCCGTGAGGATGAGCGCGCCGCCCGCGAGCAGGGACGGCGTGAGCGGCTCACCCAGCAGCGCCACGCCCAGCGTCACCGCCACCAGCGTGTCCAGCAGCGCCATGGCCCCCAGCGCCGCCAGCGAGATGCGCGGCAGCAGCCAGTACAGGCACTGGTAGGTGAGCACCGTCCCGCCGAACGCCAGGTACAACAGCGCGCCAATCGCCTTCGGCGTCCAGTGCGCCGGCTGGTCCCACTCCAGCAGCGCGGACGCGGACAGCAGCAACGCGGCGCTGCTCAGGGTCTGCACCAGCGTGAGCAGGTGCGGCGGCACGTGCGTCATGTGCCGGCGCACCAGCACGTTGGCCACCGCCACCACCGACGCCGCGAACAGCGTCATCATGCAGCCCAGCACCACCTGTCCGGAGAAGCTGAGCGACACCAGCTCCTGGTGCTGGAGCGCCACCACGCCCGTCAGGCCCAGCGCCGCGGCGAAGAGCTTGCGCCCGGTGAGCGGCTGATCCGGAAAGACGATTCTCCCCACCAGGAGCAGCCACACGGGGAAGGTGGAGAAGAGGAGCGCGGACCAACTGGAGGGGATCCACTGCTGCGCCACGAAGAGCAGCCCGAAGGGCACCGCCAGCTGGAGCACGCCCAGCCCCGCGATGCGCCACCCGGTGCCACCGCCCAGCGCCGTGCCTCGCGAGCGCGCGAAGGGCAACAGCGCCACCCCGGCCACGAGCATGCGCGTGCCCACGAAGCGCAGGGGCGGCAGGTCCTCCAGCCCCACCTTCACGGCGGCCCACGTGGAGCCCCACAGGAGGAAGCAGGTGGCGTAGGCCAGGGACACCTTCCACCGCGGCGCGGGCTGCACGGCCGGGGTCACGACGGTCACGGACGACATGGCGCGCGGGCACTAGCACGCGCCGCCCCCTTCGGGGAGACCTCCCTTCAGGGTGCGGCGCGTCAGCCGCCTGCTCACTCGTCCGGCAACACCTGCTTCACCCGGAGCACGGGGGCGAACAGGTCCCCCACGGCATCCAGGCGCTTCTTCAGCGTCTTCAGGCGGAAGCGGTGCGGGTCCAGGCGGCCGTTCACCTCGCTCCACTCGAGCGGCGCGGAGAAGGGCGCGCCCTCCACGGCGCGCAGGGAGTAGGGCGCCACCACCGTCTTGCCGCGCGCGTTCTGTCCCGCGTCGATGTAGAGCCGCCCGCCGCGCTCGCGGATGGAGCGCTCCGTGGTGGCGATGTCCCCCAGCTCCTCCTCCAGCTCGCGCGCCCGCGCGTCCGCGAACGCCTGGGTGCGCGCGTACGTGTGGCCCGGCGCCAGGGGCACCAGCACGTGCAGGCCGCGCTTGCCGGACGTCTTCGGGAAGGACTTGAGCCCCAGCTCATCCAGGCGCGCGTGCAGCAGGGTGGCCACCCTCACCACGTCCTTCCAGCCGCCCTCGCCGGGGTCCAGGTCGAACACCACGAAGTCCGGCTGCGCCAGCCTTGGCGCGTGCGACAGCCACATGTGCACCGTGAGCGCGGACTGGTTGGCCAGCCACAGCAGCGCGGGCGTGTCCTTCACGTTCACGTGGCGCAGCGTCTTGTCCTCGTGGCGCACGCGCAGGGTGGGCATCCATGACGGGATGCCGGACAGCTCGTGCCGGAAGAAGCCCGGGGCCTGGATGCCCGCGGGCCACTGCTGGTGGGCCAGGGGCCGGTCCGCGAGCACGGGCAGGAGCAGCGGCGCCACCTGCTCGTAGTACGCGAACACGTCCGCCTTCGTCAGGCCGTCCTCGGGGAACAGCACGCGGTCGCCGTGCGTGAGGGTCACCTCCGGCGCGCGCGAGGACTTCCCGCGGGCCGTCTTCACCGAGGGCGCCTTCGCGGTGCGCGCGGCGGCCTGCACCGGCGCGCGGCGTGAGCCCCGGCGCGCGGCGCCCTCGATGGGGGCGGGGCGCTCGCGCACGACCTCCTGCGGCACCTTGTCGCTGCGCAGGCCCTGGAACACGGGGTGGCGCAGCCGGCCGTCCTTCGTCCACTCGGTGAAGTTCACCTGGGCCACGTACTTCGGCTTCACCCAGACGGTGTCGGAGCTCGAGGGCGCGTCCACGGCGGCGGGCTTCTTCACGCGCGTGGCGTCCAGGAGCCAGCGCAGCTCGCGGCGGTCCTTGGACGTGTAGCCCGTGCCCACCTTGCCCACGTCGTGGAAGCCGTCCTTGCCGCGCACGCCCACGCGCAGCGCTCCAATCTCGGACTTCGCCCGCTCGTTCTTGATGGGCAGGTAGCCCAGGATGACGACCTCCTGGCCCGCGACGACCTTCAGCTTCAACCAGTCCCCGGAGCGCGCGCCCGTGTAGGGCGAGTCCTTGCGCTTGGCGATGAGCCCCTCCCACCCCTTGCGCCGCGCCTCCAGCAGCGCGCGCGACAGCGGCAGGTCCACCTTCTCGGAGAGCTGCAGGGGCTGCTGCGCCTTCGCCATCAGCTTCTCCAGCCGCGCGCGGCGCTCTTCATAGGGCAGCTCGCGCAGGTCCTCGCCATCCAGCCACAAGAGGTCGAAGACGACGAAGCGCTGCTCCGCGCCCTCTTCCGTGTTCTGCAGAATCTGGAAGCGCGAGCGGCCCTTCGCGTCGAGCGCGACAATCTCCCCATCCACGACGACGTCCTTCGCGGGCAGCTCTCGCAGCGCGGCGGCGAGCCGGGCGAAGCGGCTGGACAGGTCGTTGCCCCGGCGGCTCTGGAAGGCGAGCTTCCCGTTCGTGAGGGCGCACACGGCGCGGAAGCCGTCGTATTTCACCTCGTAGGCGTGCGTCTCGTCGTGCACCTCGTCGGACACCGCCAGCCGCGCCAGCATGGGCGGCCACACGCGCTCCAGCAGCTTCTCGGGTCTGGCGGGAACCCGGGCCAGCTTCCTCTTCGCGGCCTTGCGCACGGGGGCCGCGGGCTTCTTGTTCCGCAGCACGCCGGGCTTGCGCGGCCCCTGGGTCTCCACCTGCCCGCTCTTCACGGACTCGGGGCGCTCCACGGTGACGTCGTAGCCGGCCTTGGCGTACGCGTCCTTCGCCTTGAAGAAGAGCCACTGCGCCTTGCCGCCGCGCGGCCGCGTGCGGATGAGGTGCCAGCGCCCCTTGAGCTTCGCGCCGTGCAGCACGACCTCCAGGTGCCCGCGCTTCAGCTGCGCCTCCGCGTCTCCTGAACCGGTGGTCTCGAAGGTGCCGGACTCCCAGAGCAGCGAATCCCCGCCGCCGTACTGGTCATCCGGGATGTGGCCCTCGAAGTCCCCGTAGGAGAGGGGGTGGTCCTCCGTCTGCACCGCGAGCCGCTTCACGGCGGGGTCGTGGCTGGGGCCCTTGGGGATGGCCCAGCTCACCAGCACGCCGCCAATCTCCAGCCGCAGGTCGTAGTGAAGGCGCGTCGCGTCGTGCTTGTGGATGACGAAGACAGGCGCGCCGGACTTCGGGGCCTTCACGTCCGGCGGCGGTTCGGGCGTCAGGTGGAAGTCGCGCTTCGTCCGGTAGCGGCGCAGCCGCCTCTGCGTGTCGGAGGTCTTCACCCTCCAACGCTCTGCACAGGAAGGCGGGCGCGCAATTCCTCCCATCGGCTGGTGGGCAACCAGGAGGGCAAGCGCTCCGCGCGGACCCGGCACCCCATTTTCCGGCCACACCCCAGATGGGAGGGGAGGGCTGTCCGCCTGCCCTGGGTGCGGTGGAGGGAT
>NZ_RAWL01000600.1:0-4110 GCF_003668885.1 Corallococcus sp. AB049A
GAGGAGCACAGAGCGCACGAACCGTCGGGTGGGGACGGTTCCCGAGGAAGCCGGGGCGGCGTACCGCCTCTTCGACGACATGCCCCTGGGCGTGTTCGTGCTTCGGGACGGCCTGCTCATCCACGCCAACGCGGCGATGTCCCGCCTGATGGGCGTTCCCCTGGAGCAGCTGGTGGGGAGGCCGGTGACGGCGCTCCTGGCGGAGCCGGGCCCGCTGGAGGACCCGGCGGACCGGCTGGCGCGGCGGCTGGGCTCGTCGCCGGTGGCGGGCACCTACGAGGCGTGGCTGCAGGTGGGCAGCGACGGGCTGCGCGTGGAGCTGACGGTGCACCCGAACGCGCGGGATTGGGTGGTGCAGGTGCGCGACGTCACCTCCCGCGTGCGGCGCAGAATGGTGCTGCGGCGGCTGGCGGAGCTGGGCAGCACGGTGCGCGCGCTCCATTCCGAGGACGCGGTGCGCGAGGAGGTGTTCCGGGGGCTGGAGGCGCTGGAGCTGGGCTTCGCGTGGCTGACACCCCGGGGCGTGGGCGTGGAGCTGTCCGTGGCGGGGCTGTCCCCCCGGCTGGTGCCGCACGCGCCGGCGCTGGGAGGCCGCGTGCGGGTGGAGGCCCCGGGCGGCTGGGCGCCCGCGCTGGTGCGCGTCTGGCGCGAGGGCGACGCGTGGGTGGAGGACCTGGGCGTGGAGGCGTCCCGCTTCGTGTCCGAGGCGCGCATGGACGCGGTGCTGGCGGTGTTCCGGCGCGTGGAGACGCACCGGGCGGTGGGCGTGCGCATCGACGTGGAGAACGCGCCCATGGCCATGCTGGTGCTGGCCGCGGACTGGCTCAGTGAAGAGGACGTGGCCGCGGTGCGCCTGTTCGGCCAGCAGGTGTCATCCGCGCTGGACGCGGCGCGCACCATCCAGCGGCTGAGCGTGCGCGCGACGGCGCTCACCGCGCTGGGGCGGCTGGCGTCCCAGGCCGCGTCCGCGCCCCACCCGCGCGCCTTCTTCGGCTCCGGCACGGAGGAGATCTCCGGCCTCCTGGGCAGTGACGCGGTGTGCCTGCTGCTGCCCGCGGACGCGCGGCACGAGACGGGCGAGTCCCTGGAGCTCGTGTACGCGCGCGGCCTGTCCGAGGACGCGGTGGCGCGCGTGCGCCGCGCCCGGCTGGGGTCGCTGCCGCGTCCGGGCGGGATGCCGGACGCGGTGCAGGTGCTGGACGCGGAGGCGTGCCCCGCGCCCACGCGCGACGCGCTGCGGGCGCTGTCGTTCCAGACGCTGGTGTCGGTGCCGCTGCGGGTGCGCTCGCGCGGCGTGGGCACGTTGAGCGTGCTGTTCCACGCGCGCCGCCGGCTCACCGCGCTGGAGGTGGAGACGCTCCAGGCCATGGGCACGCACTTCGCGGCGGCCATCGAATCCCACCGCCTGCTGGACGAGGTGCGCGGCCGCGCGGAGGACCTGGCGCTGATGCACGAGGTGGGCAAGGCGCTGGCCGCCACGCTGGAGCTGGACCGGCTGCTGGCCACGGGCGTCACCAGCCTGGCGCGCATCGTGGACGTGCCGGACGCGTACGTGCTGTTGCCGGATGCGCAGGGCGAAAGGCTGGCCATCCGCGCGGCGACGGGCGGCCACCCGGAGCTGGTGGGACGCCAGGTGCCGCTGGACGCGGCGTCGAACTCGCTGGCGGCGCAGGTGTACCGCACGCGCCAGCCGCTGCGCATCGAGGACGCGCGGCTGGAGGTGAGGGCGGACGACGAGCTGCGCAGCGCCGCGGAGGCCCAGTCGTACATGGTGCTGCCGCTGACCGTGCACGACCAGATGGTGGGCGTGGCGGTGATGGTGGAGACGCGCCGGCCGCGCCGCTTCACGGCCGCGGAGCTGGAGCGCGCGGACGCCATCGCCAATCAGCTGTCGCTGGCGCTGGAGGGCGCGCGGCTGGTGGAGGACTTGAAGCAGAGCTACGCGGAGCTGGCGCGCGCGCAGGAGCAGCTGGTGAACCGCGAGCGCCTGGTGGCGCTGGGCGAGCTGTCCGCGGTGGTGGCCCACGAGGTGCGAAACCCCCTGGGCGCCATCTTCAACTCGGTGGCCACCATCCGCCGCATCATCGGCCCGGAGAGCCCGGCCATCCCGCTGGTGGACATCGTGGGAGAGGAAGCGGACCGGCTCAACCGCATCGTCGCGGACCTGCTCACCTTCGCGCGGCCTCCGTCGCCGCACCTGTATCCGGTGTCGGTGACGCAGCTGCTGGAGGAGGCGGTGAGCAGCGCGCTCTCCGACGTGGCCGGCACCGCGCCGTCCCAGGTGCGGGTGGAGTGGGTGATGGAGGAGGACGTGCCGGCGGTGACGGTGGACGAGCGGCTCATCCGCCAGTGCTTCCTCAACGTGGCGCTCAACGCCGTGCAGGCCATGGGGGCGCAGGGCGGCACGCTGCGCGTGGTGGCTCGCAAGGCGTGGATGGACCGGGCCGGCGTGCAGGTGGAGATCTGCGACACGGGGCCGGGCATCCCGGCGGAGCTGCGCGCGCGCGTCTTCGAGCCCTTCTTCACCACCAAGGCCCAGGGCACCGGCCTGGGGCTCGCGGTGGTGAAGCGCATCATCGACTCGCACGTGGGCCTGGTGTCGCTGGACACGCCGGAGACGGGCAAGGGCACCATCTTCCGCCTCTTCCTGCCGCTGGAGCCGCCGGTGGCGCCGCCCCTGCCGCTGACGGGCGCGTGACGGAAGACTGAACAGTCCGCGCTGGAAAATCCCCTTCGCGCGTCCAGGTCCGAGTCTGCTGGCGGCCTCGAGGATGCACTTCCCAGGGGCAGACGATGCGCGGGTCACAAGCCGTGGCAGGGATGGTGGCGTGGCTGTTCGGGATGGCGGGGTCCGCGCACGCGGCGGAGGACGCGCCTCGCGTGGAGCTGCGCGCGGTGGGAGAGCTGGGCTTCCTGGACGTGCTGGCGCACAGCCTGCGTCAGGGCAGCGACGGGACCATCTTCCGCTTCCCGGAGGACGGCGGGCAGGACAACCTCTACACGTTCGTGCGCCTGAGCGCGGAGCTGTCCCTGCACGGGCGGCACACGCTGGTGTTCCTGGTGCAGCCGCTGGACCTCCAGACGCAGGTCGTGCTGCGGCGGGACGTCACGATTGACGAGCTCACGTTCCCGGAGGGCACGAACCTGGACGTGCGCTACGCGTTCCCGTTCTACCGGGCCAGCTACCTCTATGACCTGCTCGGCGGTGCGGAGCGGGAGCTGTCCGTGGGCGCCTCGCTCCAGCTTCGCAACGCGACGTTCGTCTTCACCTCCGCGGACGGGACGCTGCGGCGCACCAGCCGGGACGTGGGGCCCGTGCCGCTGCTCAAGGTGCGCGTGCGCTGGCCGCTGGGGCCGAACTGGTGGGTGGGGCTGGAGGCGGATGGCAGCTACGCGCCGGCGGCCATCATCAACGGCGACAGCGACTCGGCCACGACGGGGGCGCTGCTGGACGCGAGCCTGCGCGGCGGCGTGCGCATCACCGACCAGGTCGACGTGTTCCTCAACCTGCGCTACCTGGGCGGCGGCGCGCGAGGCACGTCCGACGACAACGACGACGAGTTCGGCGACGGCTTCACGAGCAACTGGCTGAGCACCGCCACCGTGTCGCTGGGCGTCCAGTACCGGCTGCCGGCGCTGGACTGAAGGCGCGCGCGCTCAGCCGCCGCCTTCGCCGCCGTTGAGGAAGAGCCACATCACGCCGAAGCCCAGGGCACACGCCAGGGCCACCACCGCGAGCATGGCCCAGAAGCGGTACTGCCGCGGGATGGGCCACAGGCCCGCCAGCGGGTTGGCGCCGCCCGCGGACTTCGCGGGCTTCTTCTTCTTGTTCTTGTCGCGCTTCCGGGCGGCGAGCTCTTCCTCGCGGCGCTTCAGCTCCGCCTGCCGGAGCGCCTCCGAGATGTCCATGTCGTAGCCCACGAGCGTTTCGCGCGTCTTGGTCCGCACCTGCATGGGGCGCGTCTCATGGGGCCGCTCGTTCACCACGGGGGCCTGGCGGCGCGGGGCCTCCTTGGGCGGGACGTAGGGGGTGGACTTCTCGTCGAGGTAGGCCGGCATGTTGCCCGTCGTCTGGGACAGGGCGCCGAAGATCTTCGCGGCCTCCAGGGC
>NZ_RAWL01000601.1:0-4086 GCF_003668885.1 Corallococcus sp. AB049A
GGGCTTCGGGTACCAGACGCCGGCGCAGGCGCTCTTCCAGAACGGGTTGTTGGACGAGAACGCCCTGGACGCGCTGTGGGCGCGGGGCAGCGCGGCGGCGCCGGACGAGGAGCTGCTGGAGGACCGCGGGCTGCAGCCGGCGGTGGTGCACGAGCAGCAGGTGCTGGCGCAGGTGCGCAGGCTGAGCGAGCTGGCGGAGCGCGCGGACTTCGAGGCGGAGGCGGTGGAGGCGGCGGGGGATTTCGCGCCCATCGCCGGGGTCCGGGTGGTGCGCGCGGCGCTGGAGCCGGCGCCCAGCGAGCCCGTGCCCGCGAGGGTCTACCGCTGCCCGGAGGTGGCGGCGTGCGAGCCGTGGCTGACGGACGCGTCGGAGCGGAGCCTGCTGGAGACGCTGGGGGCGTTCCGGAGGCCGGAGTCGCTGACGGGAGCGCAGCAGGCGCTGCTGCGGGTGCTGGAGCGCGAGGGCCGCATCGAGGCCCTGTCGGTGGAGGACTGGGAGGAGCGCGAGCGGCTGCGGCGCGAGGAGGAGCTGCGGCAGGCGGAGGAGGAGGCCTGGGCCATCGAGGAGGCGCGCCGGCGCGAAGAGGCGGAGCGGCGCGCGGAGGAGGCGAGGCTCACGGAGCTGGCGCGGCTGGAGGCGGAGCGGCTGGCGGAGGAGGCTCGGCTCGCGGAAGAGGCGAGGCTCGCGGAACTGGCGCGGCTGGAAGCGGAGCGGTTGGCGGAGGAGGCTCGGCTCGCGGAACTGGCGCGCATTGAGGCTGAGCGGCTGGCGGAAGAGGCGCGGCTGGCGGAGGAGGCCCGTCTCGCGGAAGAGGCCCGGCTTCGTGCCGAAGAAGAGGCGCGGCTGGCGGAGGAGGCCCGTCTCGCTGAGCTGGCTCGGCTTGAAGCAGAGCGTTTGGCGGAAGAGGCGCGGCTCGCGGAAGAGGCCCGTCTTGAGGCGGAGCGGTTGGCGGAAGAGGCGCGGCTCGCCGAGCTTGCGCGTATCGAAGCTGAACGTTTGGCCGAAGAGGCGCGGCTGGCTGAACTGGCGCGTATCGAAGCTGAGCGACTCGCCGAAGAGGCGCGGCTGGCTGAACTGGCGCGTATCGAAGCTGAGCGACTCGCCGAAGAGGCCCGCCTCGCTGAGTTGGCTCGCATTGAAGCCGAGCGACTCGCCGAAGAGGCTCGGCTGGCTGAAGAGGCACGTCTTCGTGCCGAAGAAGAAGCCCGCCTCGCGGAGGAGGCCCGTCTCGCGGAAGAGGCTCGGCTCCGAGCGATCGAGGAGGCTCGCCTCGCGGAAGAGGCACGCCTCGCGGAAGAAGCGCGGCTTCGTGCTGAGGAAGAGGCTCGTCTTGCGGAGGAGGCCCGCCTAGCGGAAGAAGCCCGGCTTCGCGCGGAGGAAGAAGCGCGAGCAGCCGAAGAGGCTCGACTCGCAGAAGAGGCGCGGCTCGCGGAAGAGGCTCGACTCGCAGAAGAAGCGCGTCTCGCGGAGGAGGCTCGGCTCCGCGCGGAGGAAGAGGCTCGTCTGGCCGAGGAGGCTCGTCTGGCCGAGGAGGCTCGACTCGCGGAGGAGGCTCGACTCGCGGAAGAGGCTCGACTCGCGGAAGAGGCTCGTCTGGCCGAGGAGGCTCGGCTCGCGGAAGAAGCACGCCTTCGCGCTGAGGAAGAGGCTCGCCTGGCCGAAGAATCTCGGCTCGCTGAAGAGGCCCGGTTGGCGGAGGAGGCCCGACTCCGTGCTGAGGAAGAGGCTCGGCTGGCCGAAGAGGCACGCCATGCGGAAGAGGCCCGGCTTCGCGCGGAGGAGGAGGCTCGACTCGCGGAAGAGGCTCGCCTTCGTGCAGAAGAGGAGGCCCGGCTCGCGGAGGAAGCACGCCTTGCCGAGGAAGCCGCGCGAATTGAAGCAGAGCGCATTGCTGAAGAAGCTCGGCTGGCCGAAGAGGCGCGCCTCGCGGAGGAAGCCCGGCTTCGTGCTGAGGAGGAGGCTCGGCTAGCGGAGTTGGCGCGTATCGAGGCAGAGCGCATTGCTGAAGAGGCGCGCTTGGCTGAAGAAGCTCGGCTCGCGGAAGAGGCGCGGCTTCGTGCGGAGGAAGAGGCTCGCCTGGCCGAGGAGGCCCGTCTCGCTGAAGAGGCCCGGCTCGCAGAAGAGGCTCGACTCGCAGAAGAGGCTCGTCTGGCCGAGGAGGCTCGACTCGCAGAAGAGGCTCGGCTCCGGGCGGAAGAAGAGGCCCGCCTTGCTGAGGAAGCCCGCGTCGCAGAGGAGGCCCGGCTCGCGGAAGAAGCTCGCCTTCGTGCGGAAGAGGATGCGCGCGTAGCTGAAGCGGCGCGGCTCGCAGAAGAAGCCCGCCTCGCCGAAGAGGCCCGCCTCCGTGCGGAGGAGGAGGCACGGCTCGCGGAAGAGGCGCGTCTGGCCGAGGAGGCCCGCCTTCGCGCTGAAGAGGAAGCTCGCCTGGCGGAAGAGGCGCGTCTGGCCGAGGAGGCTCGCCTTCGCGCTGAGGAAGAACGCTTGGCGGAAGAGGCGCGTTTGGCCGAGGAGGCTCGCCTTCGCGCTGAAGAGGAAGCTCGTCTCGCTGAGGAAGCGCGGCTGGCGGAAGAAGCGCGCTTGCGTGCGGAGGAGGAAGCGCGCCTGGCGGAAGAGGCTCGGCTCGCGGAAGAGGCTCGCCTTCGTGCCGAAGAAGAGGCGCGTCTGGCCGAAGAGGCTCGTCTCGCTGAGGAAGAACGCCTGGCGGAAGAGGCTCGCCTTGCTGAAGAGGCGCGCCTCGCGGAAGAGGCCCGGCTTCGTGCGGAGGAAGAGGCGCGTCTGGCGGAGGAGGCCCGTCTCGCGGAGGAGGCTCGGCTTCGAGCGGAAGAAGAGGCCCGCCTTGCCGAAGAGGCTCGGCTCCGCGCGCTTGAGGAAGCGCGCCTGGCCGAGGAAGCACGCCTCGCGGAAGAAGCACGCCTTGCCGAAGAGGCTAGGCTTCGCGCCGAAGAGGAGGCTCGTCTCGCCGAGGAAGCACGCCTCGCCGAAGAGGCTCGGCTGGCTGAAGAGGCCCGTCTTCGCGCTGAGGAAGAGGCCCGACTCGCTGAGGCGGCTCGTCTTCGCGCTGAGGAGGAGGCCCGACTCGCGGAGCAGGCTCGGCTGGAGGAAGAGGCTCGCCTTGCTGAAGAAGCTCGCCTTCGTGCGGAAGAGGAGGCTCGGCTCGCAGAGGAGGCCAGACTTGCTGAAGAAGCTCGCCTTCGTGCGGAAGAAGAGGCCCGACTTGCCGAAGAGGCCCGGATCGCGGAGGAGGCACGCCTTCGTGCAGAGGAAGAGGCGCGTGTAGCCGAAGCGGCTCGGCTCGCGGAAGAAGCCCGGTTGGCGGAGGAGGCTCGGCTCGCGGAAGAGGCCCGGCTCCGAGCCGAGGAAGAAGCCCGGCTGGCCGAAGAGGCGCGCCTGGCCGAAGAGGCACGCATCCGTGCGGAGGAAGAGGCTCGGCTCGCGGAAGAGGCCCGGCTGGCAGAGGAGGCCCGGCTTCGCGCGGAGGAGGAAGCTCGCCTCGCGGAAGAAGCCCGACTTCGTGCGGAGGAAGAGGCTCGGCTTGCTGAAGAGGCCCGCCTGGCCGAAGAAGCACGCCTGCGTGCCGTGGAAGAAGCTCGGCTCGCAGAGGAAGCCCGGCTCGCGGAAGAAGCTCGCCTTCGCGCAGAAGAAGAAGCTCGGCTGGCCGAAGAGGCTCGCCTCGAGGAAGAGGCCCGGCTTCGCGCCGAGGAAGAGGCCCGCCTCGCGGAAGAAGCCCGCCTTCGTGCAGAAGAGGAAGCGCGCGTAGCCGGAGAGGCCCGCCTTGCCGAGGAAGCTCGGCTCGCTGAAGAGGCCCGCCTTCGCGCGGAGGAAGAAGCGCGACTCGCCGAAGAAGCTTCTCGAATCGAAGCCGCCCGCCTCGCCGAGGAAGCTCGCGTCCACGCCGAAGCCGAAGCCGCGCGCCTCGCCGAAGAGGCACGTCAGGCCGAACTCCATCGCATCGCCGAAGAGGCCCGCGCCGCCGAAGAGGCCCGCGCCGCCGAAGAAGCCCGCCTCGCCGAAGAGGCCCGCGCCGCCGAAGCCCAGCGCCTGTCCGAACAGGGCAAGCCTGCCCATCCGCCTTCACTCCCCCGGCG
>NZ_RAWL01000602.1:0-4054 GCF_003668885.1 Corallococcus sp. AB049A
CATCCCAGCCCACACGAGCCTCGGCCTGGAGCGAGTACCCGTCCGGAAGGGGAGCGGACGCCAGCGGCACGCCCTCCGGGCCCACTGCCTGGAATCGCGCCAACTCGTAGTCCGGGCCGAAGAAGCCTTGCCGGAAGCCGCCGTGCTGCCTGCGTGCCTCCAGGCGCACCGACACATCCCACGCGGAGGCCACCGCATCCGCCCCCATGCCCAGCACCGCGCCCCAGGCACCTCCAACGCCCGGTCGTCCGCCCCAGCCCGCCAGCAGGTGCGCTTCCAGTCCCGGACGTCTGAGCACCACCGCCGTTGCGTCCAGGTGCGCCAGCGTTACGGACGGAGCGCGGCCTCCGGCCCGTCCCCAGTAGCGGCGCACCAGGTGCGCCGACAGCAGGCTGTAGTCCTCCAGGGCGCCGAGCCACACGCCCACGGGCGTCGTGTCCGAGCCCAGCTTGAGGCCGCGCACGAGCTGGCCCCAATCAGAGAGGCTGTCCCAGTCCTCCCTACGCACGAAGCCCGCATTCCCTCCACCACCCCAGAGGCGCAACCGCACGGGCGTGCCCAGGTTGAGGCCGAACTCCGCGCCTCCGTCGAGAATGAGGGTCGGCTCCACCTGGAGGAAGCCCTCGTTCGTGCCCATCCCCGCGCGCGGCAGGAAGGACAACGTCGTTGCCTCCACGCGCAGCAGGTTGCGCCAGGCATCGTCCCGTGGGCGCCGTTCCTCCTCCACGGGCGGCACCTCCGGGACGCCCTCTGCCCATGCGGCCACCGGCAGCAGCAGCCACAGCCAGACAGCCCCACTTCGCGTCATTCGCATCCACGCCCCCTGGGAGTGACACCTCCGAGGAGAGCAAAGGACACACGTCTGACATTCAGCCCGGCACCCGCAGACCCTGCGCTGCTACTCAGGGGCGTACCCCTTGAGCACCGCTGTCAGCCCCCCTTGTGCTGCCAGCCCTTGATCTTCGCGTACAGCGAGCTGCGGGAGATGCCCAGCTTCGTCGCCGCGCGCTCCACGTGGCCGCCCTCGCGCGCCAGTACGCGCTCGATGTGGCGGTGCTCCAGCTCCTCCAGCGTCAGGTCCTCGCCCAGCGGCTCCTCCGCGGGCAGCAGGGACTCGAAGCGCAGGTCGCTGCGGGACAGGCGGGACGTGCCGGACAAGAGCACCGCTCGCTCCAGCACGTTGCGCAGCTCACGGATGTTGCCCGGCCAGCTGTAGGCCATGAGGGCCCGCTCGGCGTCGGGCTCCAGCTCCACCTGGCCCCGGCCCCGGTGCGCGCCCATCTCCGCCAGGAAGTGACTCGCGAGCACTGGCACGTCCTCGGCGCGCTCGCGCAGGGACGGCACGTGGAGGATGAGCGTGCTGATGCGGAAGTACAGGTCGCTGCGGAAGCGCTTCTCTCGCGCGGCCACCTGCAGGTCCTGGTGCGTGGCCGCCACGAGCCGCACGTCCACGCGGCGGTCCTTCACATCACCCAAGCGCCGGAAGCGCTTCTCCTCCAGCACCTTCAACAGCTTGGGCTGGACCGCCACGTCCATGTCCCCAATCTCATCCAGGAACAGCGTGCCCCGGTCCGCCACCTCCAGCAGGCCCGGCTTCGCGGCCACCGCGCTGGTGAAGGCACCCTTCTCATGGCCGAACAACTCTGAGTCCAGCAGGTCCTTGGACAGCGCGGCGCAGTTCATGTCCACGAAGGGGGCGTCCTTGCGCGGCCCGACTTCGTGCAGCCAGCGCGCGAGCACGCTCTTGCCGCTGCCCGTCTCGCCGGTGACGAGCACCGGGCTGTCACTGTCGCGCACGCGCTCCGCCTGGTCGCGCAGCGCGCGGATGGCGGGGCTGTTCCCCAGGAACGGATCCACCTGCGTGCGCGCCGTGCGCGAGCGGTCCGCCATCAGCCGCTGCCGCTCGCGCCGCTGGGCCACGAGCCGCTCCAGCACCACCTTGAGCACCGACAGCTCCAGCGGCTTGGTGAGGAACTGCTCCGCGCCTTCCTTCACCGCCTGCACCGCCAGCTCGATGGAGCCGTGCCCGGTCAGCACCACCAGGGGCACCGCCGCGTCCAGCTCCTTGAGCCTCGGCAACAGCTCCAGCGCCGTGCCGTCCGGCAACCGGTAGTCGATGACAGCCACGTCGGGCCGGTGCGTGCGGAAGCCCTCCTGAGCCTCGGCCACGCTGGTGGCTTCATCCACGTCGAAGCCGTGCTGCGTGAGATAGCCCTTCATACCCAGACGGACGCCGGGCTCGTCGTCCACGAGCAGGATGCGGGTGCGAGTCATGACACCTGGGACTGCGAAGTTGGGCCGGTGTTGCCGGCGGGGGACAGGGCAGGCAGCAGGATGGTCACCTCCGCGCCTCCCTGGGGATGGTTGGACAGACGGATGCGCCCCTGGTGCTCATCCAGGATGCGCTGAACGATGGACAGCCCCAGGCCGGTGCCTCCCCGGCGCTTGCTGAAGAAGGGCTCGAAGACGTGGGGCAGGTCCTCGCTCTTGAAGCCGGGCCCTCCGTCGTGGACGGTGCAGCGCACCCAGGGACGCCCCGCCTCCTCCACGGCCTCCGCCGTCACGTGAACGGCAGTGCCCTGCGGGGAGTGCTGCACGGCGTTCTCCACCACGTTGCGGAAGACGTGGAACAGGCGGCGCGCGTCCATGCGCACCGGAGGCAGCGCGTCGGACACCTCGCGCACGAGCGTCACGGAGGCCTTGTCGCTGGTGAGCATGCAGGCGGACAGGGCGTCGGCGACCACCGCGCCCACGGCGCCGTCCGTCCATTCGCCCCGCGTGGGACGGCCGTACTCGAACAGCTCCTGGGTCAGGTGCGTGAGACGGCGCACCTCGCCTCGCAGCACATCCAGGTAGGGCTTGAGCTCCGGCCGCGTGCCGTAGGTGGCCTCCACCGCGTCCACGACCGCGGAGATGGAGAAGAGGGGGTTTCGCACCTCGTGGGCCACGCCCGCGACAATGGCACCCATGGCGGCCATCGTTTCACTGCGCCGCACGTATGCCTGCAGCTCCAGCAGGCGGGTGACCTCCGTGGCCACCAGGATGATGCGCGGATCCTCGCTGGCCTTCTCACCCACCCACGCGGCGGACACCTCCCAGGTGCGGCCGGATTCCGGGTCATGCACCTGGCGGCTGGCACTGCCGTGCGTCGCGCGCAGCTCCTCCACCAGCGGAGTCGCGCTGGACCAGGGCTGCGCCCCGGAGGTCGTGGCGAGCGGCTGGCCGGAGGGGTCCGTCTCCCGGAAGAGCACGCGGGCCGCGTCGTTGAGCCGGTGGATGATGCCGTCCGCGCTCAACACCAGGAGCGGCGAGGCCACCGCGTCGAAGGTGCGGCGCCACTCCGTCGCGGAGCGGCGGAAGCTGTCGTTCAGGCGCTGGCGCAGGTCATCCGCGAGCCGCCGGTCGGTGACGTCCGTGACGACGCAGCCCAGGTGCACGCCGCCCAGGGCGTCCAGCCCGGAGGCCGCGGCGCGGCTTCGCACCCAGCGCACGCGCCCGTCCGCGCAGATGATGCGGTGCTCGATCTCCACCTCCGTGCTGGGGGCCAGCACCAGCGACCCGATGCACTCGCGATAGCGCGCGCGATCCTCGGGGTGGATCATCTCCGACCACAGCGGTGAAGGCGTCCCCTCCGGGCCGTCGCCGATGAAGGCGCTGGCTGGATAGCCGGTGGTGCGCTCGACGACGGGCGTGCAGTAGAAGTCACGCAACATGCCGTCCCGCAGCTTCCCGCCCCACAGGTAGTCCGGCAGCGAGCGGGTGAGCACGTCCAGCCGCCCCTCGTGCTCCTGGAGCGACGCCTCCGCGCGCATCCGCTCCGTGACCTCCGACAGCGCCGCGATGACGCCCAGCACCGCGCCGCCAGAGCCGCGCACGCGCGAATAGCTCCCGAACCAGAAGCGCGACTCACCCGGGGCCGCGGGCGTCTCCACCTGGAGGCTCAAGTCCTGCACGGGCGCGTCCGACTCCAGCGCGCTCGAAAGCCGGGACGCGAGCGCCGTGCCCAGCTCCGGCAGCACCTGCGACACGTGGCGGCCCAGGTGCGCCTCCACCG
>NZ_RAWL01000603.1:0-4049 GCF_003668885.1 Corallococcus sp. AB049A
GGGTGGATGGGCGCGGTGCTGGGGTTGCCGCTCGCGGGCTACACGGCGGTGCTGGTGAGCAACACGGCGGTGCCGCTGTGGCAGCAGGTGGGGCGCACGTTGCCGCTGTTCTTCATGAGCTCCGCGACCGCGAGCGCCGGGAGCCTGTTGTCCCTGTTCCCACACTCGGACGCGGAGGAGCGCGTGCTGCGCCGCTTCCGCATCGCGGGCAAGCTGGCGGAGGCGGTGACACGCGAGGCGGTGGAGCTGGAGGCGCGGCAGGTGATGGAGGTGGGCAAGCCGCTGCGCACGGGTGCTTCGGGAGCACTGTGGGCGCTGTCGCGGACGTGCTCCCTGGCGGGGTGGGTGATGGAAGTGCTGCCGGGACGGGCGCGCTGGAAGCAGGTGACCGCGGACGTGCTGTCCACGGTGGGCGCGGTGGCCATGCGCTACGCGGTCATCCAGGCGGGCAAGGCGTCCGCGAGGAACCCGCAGGCCACGTTCCAGGGACAGAGGCAGGGACTGGGTGCAGCGCAGGTGGAGGGGAACACGGAGGCATCGGACGGAAAGCCCCTGAGCTTCCCATTGCCCGTGCTGGGCCAGAGCGCGGCGCCCAAGACGGCCATGCCCTACGCGCGGTTCATGGTGACGCAGCCGGAGCCGTGACGCTGCGCCTCACCCCACCTTGCACTGGTCGACGCTTGCCATGAAGCGCGCATAGGAACCGCTCTTCGCGCCGGGCTTTCGGGCCAGTCCCTTCTCACGCACATGCCGCGCAATCGCTGGTGAGTCTGACTCCTGGTAGGTCTGGAAGGTCTTGCGCTTGTCGGCCTTGAGGTTCTTGGGAACCACCCGCTTCTGAAGTTCCTCCTTGGCATCCTTGAGCCTTCCCACTTCCTTGCCGAGATAGTCGTCAGGAGCGCGCCAACTCTTGGGGCGAACGGCCTGGACCGCATCGGGCCACATGAACCACCACGCCTCCAGCTCCCAGGCGGGGACGACTGCATGGGCTGGGCAGCCGGCCTGCTGCATGGCCGCCTCGATCTTCTGGCAAACTCCTTCATGCTTCGGTTCGAAATCGTCGCAGTCCTCGTGAGCGAAGACGGCGACGATGTCGTGTGTGGTCTGGCTGATATCCACAACATCCGCGATCCTCTTTGCCTCCGTAGGAACATCCTCAGGCTTTGTATTCTTGATGAGAACCAGAGGATTCCTCCGGGTCTGCACCTTGCCGGCAAGGTTCCCTCGAAGGGCCACAATGAGTTCTTGAAGCGACTTCGTGTCGTTCTCGCTCTCACCGAAAACCAGGATCTGCTGAGGCCGCTTCCCCTTGGCCTTCTGACGAGAATCCTTCTTGCGGTTCACGGGGGAACACCTCCGAGAGAACCGGTGAACCACAACTCTCCCAGCCCCATCCGGCCGTGGGCCCTTTCCTCCATGGCGCGAACGACCTCTGGATCCGCGGCGGGAATGACCGACGCCCCGGTCTTCGTGTTGCGCTCACAGACAATGAGTTCATCCGCACTCAACCTGTTGACGAGGGAAGGCGAGTGGGTCGCGATGAGGAACTGCGTTCGCTCCGAGGCCCACCGCAAGCGCTCCACGAGCCGGTCGAACACGTAGGGGTGGAAGCCGTGGTCGATCTCCTCCACACAGGTGAGTTGGGGAGGTTGAGGGTCGTAGATCAGTGCCAGGAGCGCCAGCGCACGCACGGTGCCAAACGAAGCTTCGGCCAGGGTCGTGTGCCCTTTCAGCCCCGACTCCTCCAACTCGACCTCGACTGCTTCCTCGGCACCACCCACCTTCCGGAAGTGGATGCGCACGAGGCCAGGCACGATGGCCCGTGCGTCTTCCTGGAGCCGCTCGAAGTTCTCCTCGTCCTGGCGCAGGTAGTTGAGGAACGCCGCGAGATTGCTGGCATCCGCTTGCAGCGTGGGGGTGACGCTCACTGCCGAGGGCCGCCTCGCGGCGCGAACATCCACATCAAAAACACGGAAGGTGGAGAACAACTCCGCGACCTTTCGCACCTCGTCGCCTCCGGAGGAGGCCAGTCGAGGAAGGGTTGAGAGGCCGAGCGAGTCACTGCGCAGGGAGGGTCCACTCTTCGTCGTCTTCTTCTCTCCATGGGTCTCGCTCAAGTCGACCTTCGACCCGTTGATGGTGATGCGACGTCCCCGGCCTTTGACCCGCTTGAACTTGAACTGCTCAGTTCGCCGCAGGAAGGACCGGACTTGCCCCTTTTCTCCTGGGGCTTTGAGTCTCAGGGCCCAGAAGTTGAGGATGTATTCGTCTGGAGCCTCCTCATGCGAATGAGCCGTAACCTTGGCCTTCACATGGATGCTGACGCGCGAGCTGACGATGCCACTCGGCGGATCGTCCCCGCGAAAGCGGACATCCCCCAGACCTCCACGTTTATCGAGAGCGGGTCCTAAATCCTCTCGGACCGAGTCTCCCAGGAACTGGATGACGTCCAGCAGGTTGGACTTGCCGCTTCCATTGGGGCCCACCAGGA
Source organism: Corallococcus sp. AB049A (assembly GCF_003668885.1). NCBI lineage: Bacteria > Pseudomonadati > Myxococcota > Myxococcia > Myxococcales > Myxococcaceae > Corallococcus > Corallococcus sp. AB049A. The sequence goes on from NZ_RAWL01000603.1 coordinate 2,492, forward strand.
CATTCAGCGGACCAAGCCGCACGGTGACATCCCGCAGGCTCTTGTAGTTCTTCACGGAAAGTTCGAGGAGCGGCCTCATGCCGTGCGACTTGACCATGATGCGCTCAGTGCCTCAAGCGCAGGTGCATGCGCTCGTTGATGAAGCACTGATGGCCGCTAAAGCGGGTGCGAAGCATCCAGGCCACGTGTCCGTGACGACTGGAAGATCCACTGCGCCAGCGCCCCATCCAGGATCCGCCCCGTCGTCGCCTCGTCGTACTTGAGCGAGCGCCCCAACGCGCGAGCCAGCCCCACCAGGACGAGGTCCAACTTCTCCGCCGCACGACGCACGACGCTGTCCACATGCCGCGAAGTCCGCAGGTGCCGCGCGGCCTCGCTGGAGCGAGGAGCCCCCATGGCCGGCAGGTGGTCCGACAGCAGCGCCATCAACACATCCGGCCCCACGTCACGGGCGAGCGCGGCGAAATGCTCGCCCAGAAGCAGAACGAACCGAGCCTGCTCCTGTTGCTCGTCCGCCATCCGCATCCCCGTATCGAACGACCAACCCGTGAACGCCTCCGAATGGGGAACCCGCATCTCCGACAACTGCTTGTGCAACGACAGGATGAGGACGTACTCCGGTTTCACTGCCGCGTTCTCCAGTCGCACACTGACGACCTGACTCCCGGTCCGCAGCCGAGCCTTGAGCAAGCGCAGGAAGGGTTCCGCCTCCTCGCCCTCCAGGGCGTAGCGAATCAGCGAGTTCCAGTCCCGGGTCATCCTGGAAGGCTCCATTCTTCCGCCTAACCGTCAAACTGCTCCTGCCCGCGGACTCACTGCTCCGGCAACGTAACGCCGTAGCGCACCAGGTCCTCCGGCGTGTTCACGTTCACCAGCGCGCGCAGTTCAGGGTCCACCGCGCGCAGTGCGTCCTCGGGCAGCACCCGCGTGCGGAAGCGCATCAGCAGCCGCCGCAGCGACGGATCCTCCACCAATGCTTCACCCCACTGTGACACCAGTTCCGTACGATAGGCCGCGAACAACGGCTCCCAGCGCCCTTCACGCTCGATGCACACCGCGTCCACATCCTCGCCTCGCGCGTCCAGCACCACCCGCGCCGCGGCCTCCGTGACGAACGGCATGTCACACGCCACCGCGAACACCCACGGCGTGCGCGCCGCTCCCAACGCCGCGTGGACGCCTCCCGGTGCCCCCTTGCCCTTCACGGTGTCCTCCACCGTGCGAAGCCCGAAGCGCGCGTACGGTTCCGGAACGTTCGCCACCAGCACCACCTCCCTGAAATGCGACCCGAATGCTCGCAGCCGTTCCAAGGTTGTGAGCCCTCCCACGCTCAGCAGCCCCTTGGCCACACCGCCCAAGCGCGTCCCCTGCCCTCCTGCCAGGATGGCCAGCGTCACGTCGGGAAAGGTCGTGGATCCGTCCATGTCCGCCGACCCTACACACCTCTTCGCGGCCCCGGAAACGCTCGACACCCGGGATTCCGCCAAGCCCCAGAGGGAGGGAGCAACCGCCGCTCCCATGCCCCCCGTGGACAAGGCACGCGCCCCCCGTCGTAGAG
>NZ_RAWL01000604.1:0-4032 GCF_003668885.1 Corallococcus sp. AB049A
CCCCTGGCTGGCCCCCATCCCCGCGGCCGGGACGCCCTGACACTGTCTGTTTTGATGCGCTGCGTCCAAGATGGAGGAGCGTTAGAAGCTGACGGTCGTCGGTGGACGAAGGAGGCCCTCGCGTGGACCTGATGGGTGGGATGCAAGAGGCGATGCGCCGCGTGCTCGTTGCGCGGGGCGTGGAGTCGGAGACGGTGACCGTGGGTGGGCAGGCGGTGCACCACTACGCGCTGGAGGGGCAGGGCAAGGGCCCTCCGGTGGTGCTGGTGCACGGGCTGGGCGGCTCCGCCAACGGCTTCGGGCGCACGTTCTTCGGGCTGGCGAAGCGCTTCTCGCGCGTGCTCGCGCCGGACCTGCCGGGTCACGGCTTCTCCGGCGAGTACTGCGGCGGCCCCACCTGCGTGCAGAGCCAGTTCGACGTGCTGCGCGCCTACTTCGAGGACGTGGTGAAGACGCCTGCCCTCGTGGTGGGCAACTCGCTGGGCGGGGCCATGGCCGTCAACCTGGCGGCCCAGCACTCGGCCTGGGTGAGGGCCCTGGCGCTGGTGGCCCCCGCGGGCGCGGAGCTGACGCCTGATGCGCTGGCGGCGCTCCTGGGACACTTCGCGGTGAAGTCCAGCGCGGACGTCCGCGCCCTGACGCGCAAGCTCTTCCACCAGCCGCCCCTGGGCGCGCTGCTGCTCGCTCCGGCGCTGCGCAGGCTCTACACGACGCCCACGGTGCAGGCGCTCGCGGCGGACGCGCTCGCGACGCAGGCGAGCATCGCGCCCCAGGCGGTGCGAGATTTGAAGATGCCGGTGCTCTTCCTCTGGGGCGGCAGCGAGCGGCTGCTGCCGCCGGAAATCCTCGCCTGGTACCGGCTGCACCTGCCCGCCCAGGCGGAGGTGCACGTGGTGGAGGGCTTTGGCCACGTGCCGCAGATGGAGCGGCCGGACGCGTTCGTGTCCCACCTGGTGGGCTTCGCGGACCGGGCCCGCCTCTAAGGGCGGGAATCGTCCGGCGGGCCGGGTGTAGACTCGGAAGGCCTTGCGACGGCCCCTTCCACCCGACCCCCGAGGACGCGCTCCCGTGATTCGTTTCCCGAAGCCGTGGCGCATGGGATTCGCCGCGCTCCTCGTGTGGGGCGCGCCCGCGCTCGCGCAGAAGCCAGGGGACGCGGCCAGCCGGGAGGAGTCCGCCTACCGCCAGCTGGAGCTGTTCGCGCGCGTGCTCTCCTACGTGGAGAACAACTACGTGGAGAGCGTGGACCGCAAGACGCTCATCCAGGGCGCCATCCAGGGGATGCTGGACACGTTGGATCCGCACACCCTCTTCATGCCCCCGGAAATCTTCCGGGAGATGAAGATCGACACGTCCGGCGAGTTCGGCGGCCTGGGCATCGAAATCGCGCGCAAGGGCGACCGGCTGGTGGTGGTGGCGCCCATCGACGACACGCCCGCGGCGCGCGCGGGCATCAAGGCCGGGGACGAACTGCTCGCCATCGACGGGGAGAGCACCCAGGGCATGGACCTGGCCCGGGCGCTCCAGAAGATGCGCGGACCCGCGGGCGGCCGCGTGCTGCTCACGCTCATGCGCGCGGGCTTCAGCGCCCCCCGGGAGCTGGCCATCCTGCGCGACCACATCCGCATCGTGTCCGTGGAGGGCGCGCTCTACGACGGCATCGGCCACGTGAAGGTGAAGAACTTCCAGGACCGCACGGACCTGTCGCTGAAGAAGGAGCTGGACCGGCTGCGCGCGCTCAACGGAGGCAAGGAGCTGGATGGCCTGGTGCTGGACCTGCGCAACAACCCCGGCGGCCTGTTGGATCAGGCCGTGGCCATGAGCGACCGCTTCCTGCCGGGCAACCTGCCCATCGTGTCCACGCGCGGGCGCGACGGCCGCAATGCCTCGGAGGAGAAGAGCCGCGACCGCGACACGGAGAAGGACTACCCGCTGGTGGTGCTGGTCAACGCGGGCAGCGCCTCCGCGTCGGAGATTGTCGCGGGCGCGCTCCAGGACCACGGCCGCGCGGTCATCATGGGCACGCAGACCTTCGGCAAGGGCAGCGTGCAGACCCTCATCGAACTGGAGGACGGCTCCGGCCTGAAGCTCACCATCGCGCGCTACTACACGCCCAAGGGCCGCAGCATCCAGGAGAAGGGCATCACGCCGGACTTCCTGGTGCCGGAGGACGCCTCCGGGAAGGGGATCGACGCGCCCCGGGAGAAGGACCTGCGCAGGCACTTCAAGGCGGAGCCGTCCCAGACGACGTCCGAGGTCGCCGCCCAGCCCCGGACGCTGCCCGCGAACCTGAAGGACTGGGCGGTGACGGCGAAGCTGGCGGATCCACAGCTGAAGGTCGCGCTCAACTACCTCCATGGGTTGGCGCCAGGGCCCGCGTCCCGGGCCTCCGGGAGCACCGCGGGTCGCTGAAACCCCCTTTCGAGGTGGCGTTCCGCCTCGCAGTGCGTGTAATGCGCACAGCAACGAGGGAGACCGGATGCGACGTCCTTTCAATCGCGCGCTGCACGCGACGCTCAGTGGCTGGCTGGTGGGAATGCTGGCCATGGGCCCCGCCTTTGCGCAGCAGCAACACGTACCGCTGCGGCTGATGCCGCGAACGCTGCCGTCGGCGACGGGCCCCCGCGTGGCGGTGGTGGCCATTCCCGTGGAGGCCTCGCTCGAGGGTGAGGCGCAGGCGCTGGCGCACTGGGCGGAGCAGGCCGTGGCCCGCTCCGGCCGGATGGAGCTGGTGCGTTTGACGGACGCGCTGGACGCCCAGGGCGCGGCCGCGCGCCAGGCGAAGGCGGTGGAGGGCAACGCCGCGTTCAAGGACGGCGCGAAGGCGTACGACGAACTGGACACCGTGAAGGCGCTCCAGAGCTTCGACAAGGCCGTGAAGGCCTACGAGCAGGCGGACCTGTCGCGCGCGTTCCCGCTGCTCAGCCGCGCACGCGTGATGAAGGCCGCCACCCAGGTGGCCAACGGCGAGAACAAGGCCGCGGAGCTGGAGATGCGCGGCGTGCTCGCGGTGGATCCGCGCGCCACGTTCAACCCGAACTTCTTCCCGCCGGAGGAAGTGGCCTTCGTGGAGAAGGAGCGCAAGGCGCAGCTGGACGGCGCGCAGGCCACGCTCAACGTGCGCACGCAGCCCGCTGGCGCGCAGGTGTTCGTGGACGGCACCTACCGGGGCGTGTCCCCGCTGTCGCTCACGGGCCTGACGCGCGCGGACCACTACGTGACGCTGCTGGCGCCGGGCTACGCCGTGACGGAAGGTCGGGCTCGCGAGGGCGACGCCTCCTTCACGCTCACGAAGCTGCCGGTGCAGCAGCGCTACGCCGCCATCGTGGACCGCATCGCGAAGAACCCCGACGACGAGGAGCGGGACCAGGCGCTGCAGGAGCTGGGCGCGCTCGCGGGCGTGCCGCAGGTGCTGGCGCTGGTGGTGCGCGGCGGCCCGGGCAACGCGCCCCTGACGGTCACCGGCCTGCGGATGGACGTGGCGGACGGCCACAACCAGGCGTACGCGCTGGGCCAGGTGCCGCGCGGCGAGGCCATGGCCACGGGCTCCGAGGCGCTGCTGACGGGGCTGGTGGCCCAGGACGCGGCGCGCGTGGACGGCAAGCCGGTGAAGCACTTCGCCGGCGGCGGAGGCGTGAGCCGCCAGACCGCGGGCTACGTGCTGCTGGCCACGGGCGTGGCGCTCCTGGCGGGCGGCATCTACTTCGGCCTGGAGGCCTCCTCCAAGTCGGACGCGTTCAAGACGGCTCCGCAGGGCAGCACGCGCGCGGAGGACCTGAAGAGCACCGGCAAGACGTACGCGCTGGTGGCGGACATCGGCGTGCTGGCGGGCCTCGTTTCCGCGGGCGCCGGCAGCTACCTGGCGTTCTACAAGAAGAAGGGTGGGGGCTCGTCGTCCAGCGCCCCCGCGAGCACGCCGTCCGAGCGCGCCGCGCCGGCCCGTGACGAAAAGCCCATGAAGGAGGCGCTGCCCATGCCGCCGCCTCCGCCCGCCGCCAAGACGGAGCCGGCCCCCAAGGCGAACGCCACGTC
>NZ_RAWL01000605.1:0-4026 GCF_003668885.1 Corallococcus sp. AB049A
CGCGTGGTCCGCGTGGACGCCGGTCAGCATCCCCGCAGGTAGGGTCCCACGCGAAGGCGCCCCGCGCGATGATGCGCGCTGAACCGTGAGCGCGACCGGCCCCCTCCTCCTGATGCTGCTCTGGACGGTGCTCCTGCTGGGGGTGCTGTCCATCGTCGTCTCCACGCTGCGCACCGGCGCGCCGCCCATGCCCAGCTCGCCCCGGGTGCGGCGGGCACTGCTGGCCATGCTGCCTGGGGACACGCGGGGCACGGTGCTGGACCTGGGCTCGGGCTGGGGGGACGTGGCCTTCAACCTGGCGGACCACTGCCCCGAGGCGCGCATCGTCGCGTACGAGCTGTCCTGGCTGCCCTGGCTCTTCAGCCGGCTGCGCCAGCGGCTCTTCCCTCGCGCGAACCTCACGCTCCTGCACGGGGACTTCTTCGCCGCGTCCTTCCAGGACGCGACCTGCGTCGTCTGCTACCTGTCCCCGGGCATCATGAAGCGCCTGGAGCCCCGCTTCGCGGCCGAGCTTCCCGTGGGCGCTCGCATCCTGAGCCACACGTTCGGACTCCGGGGCTGGGCGCCCGTGCGCAGCGTGCGGCTCCAGGACCTCTACCGCACGCCCGTCTACCTCTACGAAGTGCCGCCCCGCGCGCCGCCCCGTGAGTAGAGTCCCCGCCCGTCCACCCCTTCTCGAAGAGACAAAGCCCGCGATGAGTGACTTCCAGTTCCAGGACATGCTGCCGCTTGGCAAGGACGAGACGCCCTACCGCCTCCTCACGAAGGAAGGCGTCTCCACGTTCGAGGCCGCTGGCCGCACCTTCCTCCAGGTGGAGCCGGAGGCGCTCACGCTGCTCACGCGCGAGGCCATGCGGGACATCTCGCACCTGCTCCGGCCCGGGCACCTGCAGCAGCTCAACAACATCCTCCAGGACCCGGAGGCGTCGTCCAACGACAAGTTCGTGGCGCTGGAGCTGCTCAAGAACGCGAACATCGCCGCGGGCGGCGTGCTGCCCTCCTGCCAGGACACCGGCACCGCCATCGTGATGGGCAAGAAGGGCCAGTACGTCCTCACCCGCGGCGGCGACGAGGCGGCCATCTCCAGGGGCGTGTTCGACACGTACCTCACGTCGAACCTGCGCTACTCGCAGATGGCGCCGCTGGACATGTACAAGGAGGTCAACACGGGCAACAACCTGCCCGCGCAGATCGAGCTCTACGCGACCGACGGCGACGCCTACAAGTTCCTCTTCATGGCCAAGGGCGGCGGCTCCGCGAACAAGAGCTACCTCTTCCAGGAGACGAAGGCCGTCCTCAACCCGCAGAGCCTGCTGGCGTTCCTGGAGCAGAAGATCCGCTCGCTGGGCACCGCCGCGTGCCCGCCGTACCACCTGGCCATCGTGGTGGGCGGCACGTCCGCGGAGTTCGCGCTGAAGACGGCGAAGTACGCCTCCGCGCGCTACCTGGACACGCTTCCCGCCAGCGGCAACGCGCTGGGCCGGGGCTTCCGCGACGTGGAGCTGGAGCAGGAGGTGCTCAAGCTCACGCAGCGCACCGGCATTGGCGCGCAGTTCGGCGGCAAGTACTTCTGCCACGACGTGCGCGTCATCCGCCTGCCCCGCCACGGCGCGTCCTGCCCGGTGGCCATCGCCGTGTCGTGCTCGGCGGACCGCCAGGCGCTGGGGAAGATCACCCGTGACGGCGTCTTCCTGGAGGCGCTGGAGACGGACCCCGCGAAGTACCTGCCGGAGACGAAGGACGCGGACCTGTCCGGCGACGTGGTGAAGCTGGACCTGAACCGCCCCATGAGCGACCTGCGCGCGGAGCTGTCGCGCTACCCCATCAAGACGCGCCTGTCGCTGTCCGGCTCGCTGGTGGTGGCGCGCGACATCGCGCACGCCAAAATCAAGGAGCGCCTGGACCGGGGCGAGGGCATGCCCCAGTACCTCAAGGACCACATGGTCTACTACGCGGGCCCGGCCAAGACGCCCGAGGGCTACGCGTCCGGCTCCTTCGGCCCCACCACCGCGGGCCGCATGGACGCGTACGTGGATCAGTTCCAGGCGGAGGGCGGCAGCTTCGTGATGCTCGCCAAGGGCAACCGCTCCCAGGCCGTCACGGAGGCCTGCAAGAAGCACGGCGGCTTCTACCTGGGCTCCATCGGTGGCCCGGCGGCGCGCCTGGCGCAGGACTGCATCAAGAAGGTGGAGGTGCTGGAGTACGCCGAGCTGGGCATGGAGGCCGTGTGGAAGATCGACGTGGTCGACTTCCCGGCCTTCATCGTCGTGGACGACAAGGGCAACGACTTCTTCGCGAACATCAACAAGCCGTCCGCGAAGAAGTAGGCCGCTGATTCAACTTCCGGCGTGCGCTCTCAATCGAACTCGAGCGCGCGCTGGAAGTCCGCCGGGTTGGAGGCCGCGCTCTGGGCCGTCTCCAGGGTGATGTCTCCCGCGCGGTACAGCTGCGTCAGGTGCTGGTCGAAGGACTGCATGCCGAACATGTCGCGGCCCTTCTCGATGACGTCCTTGAGCTCCGCGGCGCGGTCGTCGCGGATGTACTGCTCCACCGTCTTCGTCTGCACCATGATCTCCAGCGCCACCGTGCGGCCCTTGCCGGTGGCCCTGGGCAACAGGCGCTGGGAGACGGTCGCCTTGAGCGAGTCCGCCAGGCGCATGCGCACCATGGTCTGCTCCTCCGCGGGGAACACGGACACCAGGCGGTTGATGGTGCGCGACGCGTCCGTGGTGTGCACCGTGGACAGCACCAGGTGGCCCGTCTCGGACGCCTTCAGCGCGATGTCGATGGTCTCCGTGTCGCGCATCTCGCCCACCAGGATGACGTCCGGGTCCTGACGCAGCGCCGCGCGCAGCGCGATGGCGAAGTTCGCCGTGTCCGGGCCAATCTCGCGCTGGGAGATGGAGGACTTCACGTTCTTGTAGATGAACTCGATGGGGTCCTCGATGGTGAGGATGTGCAGGCTCTCCGTGTGGTTGATGTGGTTGATCATCGATGCCAGCGTGGAGCTCTTGCCGGACCCCGTGGCCCCCGTCACCAGCACCAGCCCGCGCTCGTTGCCGGCGATGGTTTTGAGCACCTGCGGCAATCCCAGACCGTCGATGCTGGGGATCTCATCCGGGATGATGCGCAGGATGCAGGCCAGCGAGCCGCGCTGCCGGTAGATGTTCACCCGGAAACGCGCGACACCGGGGAGGCTGTAGGACGAGTCGCATTCCTGCACACTGTCGATCTGCGCCTTCATCAGCGGATCATTCATCACGTGCAGCGCCACCTGCTTCGTGTGATCCGCCTGGAGCTTTTCCATCTTCAACGGCCGCAGCACACCGTTCACGCGGTAGATGGGCGGGTCCCCAGGACGGAAGTGGATGTCCGAAGCCCCGTTCTGGACGCCGACGGTGAGCAGCTTGTTCAGGGTGTTCTGGTCCAGGTAATCCCTCTCACTTCACGAATGGAGCGGAGGATTCTAGAAGAACGCCACCCGGTCCCTCCATCGTTGCAATGTGGGAAGCATTCCCCAGCCTCACTGTATTGAGTTTTCCCGCAAATCAAGGAATGCGAGTACCCCGGGGGATGAAGGAACTGTCCTCGACTGCTCACCAGTGGCCGTCTTCCTGCCCAGGCGGCCCGGATGCCCTGCCCCAAATCCATGGCGAACATCCGGGCATGAACGGACAAACCGAGCAGGCCCCCCACTCCGAAGAGCTGTCCTCCGCTGACTACGCCGCGCTGGAGGTGTGGGATCCCACCCAGGTGGTGATTACCCCGCGCATGGCGGCCCGGCTGTGGTTGCAGACCAGCCTGCGGCTGACCCGCGCCCAGAAGGAGCTGCACGACGCCATCTTCGCCAACGACGCCAGCGAAGCGGCGAAGGACCGCTACGCGGAGGCCCGCGCGGAGCTGGACTCCGCGGAGGCGTGGGCCCTGCACGTGGCCCGCAACATCCCGCGCTACCGGTAGACAGACGCACCCACCTCCTCCCCCCCGGACGTGGCACACGGGTGGCGGCGGGACGGACCTTCACGG
>NZ_RAWL01000606.1:0-4010 GCF_003668885.1 Corallococcus sp. AB049A
GCGGTGGTGTCGCGGGTGGAGGTGGACTACCGGCGGGAGATTCCCCCGGGCGACGTGGTGGTGCGCACGGAGCTGGAGTCGCCCGCGGCGGACGAGCTGGAGCCGGACGGCCTCAACTACCGCGCCCGCTTCCGGCAGCGCGTGTTCCTGGCGGCGGGCGGGCCGCTGGCGGTGGAGGCCCTGGTGAGCGTGGCCTTCCTGGACGCGCGGGCCCGGTCGCTCGCGTCGCTGCAGCAGTTCCTGGACGCCGCGCGCGCGCCGGTGGCCCCCGTGGAGGAGCCCCGTCCATGAGCACGCACGCGAAGCAGGACTTCACCTCGCAGGAGTTCTGGGTGCCCACGTCCCAGGAGCACGCGCTGCACGTGGTGGAGGCGCGCACCTCCGGGACGCCGGACTCCGCGCCCGGCGTCCTCTTCGTGCCGGGCCTGTTCTCCGACGGCCGCTTCTTCCTGGGCGGGCAGGGTGACGGAGCGGCGCGCGTCTTCGTGGACGCGGGCTGCGTGGCGTACGTCGCGTCCCTGCGCGGGCATGGCAAGAGCCGCTGGCCCGCGAAGCGCGCGTACGACTGGAGCTTCGACACGTACGTGCGCCACGACCTCCCGGACCTGGTGCGGGCCGTGCGCGCGCGCCACGCCGGGCCGTTGTTCCTTTTGGCCCACAGCATGGCGGGCTACGCGGCGCTGGCGGCGCTGGGGGTGGACCCCTCGCTCCAGGCGTCGCTGTCCGGCGTGTGCACGCTGTCTTCTGCGGTGAACGACTACAGCGACGGCGGGTTCAAGAAGCGCTTCCAGCTGGGGTTCTCCTCCGCGGTTGCGGGAGTGCTGGGACGGTTCCCGGCGAAGGCGCTGAAGCAGGGGCCGTGGGACGAACCGGCGGGCGTGATGCGGCAGTTCACGGACTGGGCGCCCACGGGCGCGTTCCGGAGCGCGGATGGCGCCACGGACTACTGGGCCGCGCTGGAGAAGGTGACGCTGCCGGTGTTCGCGGGCGTGGGCGCGGCGGACATGTTCCACGCATCACCGGTGCGCGCGCAGAAGCTGGTGGAACACCTGGGCAGCACCCGCAAGGAGCTGACCGTGCTGGGGCGTGCGCAGGGGCTGAGCTGGGATGCGGGCCACTTCGACGTGGTGCGCGGCGAGCGCGCCCGCGCGGAGGTGCTGCCCCGGGTGCTCGCGTGGATGCGCCAGGTGGCGCCCTCGCACTGACGATTTTTTAGAGGAGGGGAGGACAGCATGCTCGACATCATCCAGCGGCTGGAGACCGCGGATCCGCGGCGCGGCCTTTTTCTCTACGACGACTTCGCCGGGCCGCCGGAGGTCGTGCCCTACCGGGAGTTCGCCTCCCGCGTCGCCGGAGCGGCGGAGCACTTCCGCGCGCGCGGCGTGGCGCCGGGCACGCGCGTGGTGCTGCCCTTCGAGACGTCCTCGTCCGTCATCTTCGCCTTCCTGGGACTGATGGAGCTGGGCGCGGTGCCCCTGTCCGTGAAGCCGTACATCCTGAGCACGCCGAAGGGGCCCTACCGGGACTTCCTCGCGCGCATCCGCGAGCGCTACGGCGCGACAGTCATCCTGGACGTGCCGAGCCTGGCCGGACTGGAGCTGCCCCTGGAGCGGCTGCCGCTGCCGCCGTCGGGCGCGAAGCGTGCCGGCGTGAAGCTGCGCGAGGTGGCGCCGGACGAGCTGGCGTTCGTGCAGTTCTCCTCGGGGTCCACGTCGTTCCCCAAGGGCGTGCCCATCACCCAGGAGAACCTGGCCGCGAACCTGCGGATGATCATCCGGCACGACGGCCGCACGACCGAGGACCGGGTGACGAGCTGGCTGCCGCTCTACCACGACATGGGGCTCATCGGCGGGCTGCTCACCTGCATCACGGTGGGCAACGACCTGCTGTTGTCCCAGCCCGCGTCGTTCCTGATGGACCCGCTGGGCTGGCTGGAGCTCATCTCCACCGAGAAGGTGATGGGCTCCGTCATCCCCAACTTCGCCATCGACTACGCGCTCAAGTCGCTCAAGTCCGCGGACGCGGACGACCTGAAGCGGTTGGACCTGTCGCGCGTGCGGAGCATCTACCTGGGCAGCGAGCCCATCAACATCCCCAACCTGGAGCAGTTCCTGGACATCCTCGCCCCGTGCGGTCTGCGGCGCGACGTGTTCATGCCCTGCTACGGCATGGCGGAGACGGTGCTGATGGTCGCGAGCGTGCCGCCGCGCCAGACGGTGCGCGTCATCACCGCGCCCAACGGCCAGCCCGCCATCTCCGTGGGCCGGCCGCTCACGGAGTTCGAGGTGCGGCTGCGCGCGGAGGACGGCCGCCTGTGCGGCGAAGGCGAGCTGGGCGAAATCGAGCTGCGCGGCGGCAGCCTGGCGCCGTCGTACTTCCTCGATGACCGGCCCCTGCGCGGAAACGACGGCTTCTACGCCACGGGCGACCTGGGCTTCCAGAAGGAGGGCGAGCTCTTCATCACCGGACGCATCAACGACCGCATCAAGGTGAACGGCCAGAGCTTCTTCTCCGCGGACTTCGAGCAGGCCGTGGAGCGCCTGCCCTTCATCCGTCCGGGCCGCACCGCCGTCATCCAGGTGAAGGGCCGGCTCGTGGTGCTGGCGGAGGTGAACCACCCGTCCGCGCTGGAGCGCCTGGAGGACAGCCGCAAGCAGGTCTGCCAGTCCGTGCTGGAGACGGTGGGCGTGACGCTCTCGCAAGAGGACGTCCTCTTCATCCGCTACGGCCAGCTCCAGAAGACGAGCAGCGGCAAGCTCCAGCGCCGCGCCATCACGGAGGCCTACGAACAGGGCCGCATCCGCACCGTGACGCCCATGGAGCTGCGCGCGGACCTGCTCCAGATGCGCGCGCAGCGGCTGGTGCTGGGCTCGGTGATGGTCGCGCGTCAGCGGGGCCGCCGGTGGATGGCCTCCGGACGCGCGGCGATCTCCGCGGGGCTCCAGCGGCTCCGGTCCTGAAGCCCGGCGCGCCTCACCGGGGCTTCGGGGGCGCCCACAGGTCCCAGCCGCGCGCCGCGTGGCACGCATCGCCCACCAGGTCCAGGGCCAGCTGGGGCTGCGTCCTGGACAGCGCCTCCGTGTCGCGGAAGGCGCCCGTGGCCTCCAGCCGGAGGGTGGCGCTCTCCAGCGCGGCCTTCGCCTCCGCCACCGCGCGGGCCTGCGCGGGCGTGGGCTTCCAGCCCGTCTCGTCCCGGTAGCGGCCCAGGGCCTCCAGCAGGTGGCCGTGGAACTTCACCATCTGCACCAGCACCGGGACGCGGTACGCGGGCGCGGCGGTGAGCGCCGCTTCGTACTGCCGCGACTCCGAACCCAGCCGGTACACCAGCACGTCCACCTGCGTGTCCAGCCGCGAGCCCCACGCCTTGCGCACGGCGGGGAAGCGCGCCCAGCCCGCGACGGCCTGGAAGAAGTGGAGCCCGCCACACGGGTGCGCGTAGATGCCCTGCTTGTTCTTGGGCACCTGGGGGAGGCCCGCCTTCATGCCGCGAAGCAGCTCCGCGTTCGCGGACTCCAGCGTCGCGAGCGCCGTGTCCATCACCGCGTCCATGCGCACGGTCTCTCCCGCGCCGTTGACGAACGAGCCCCCGGGCTCCAGCACGTGCGACAGCGCATCCAGCGCCCACGCTCCATCCGGCGAGGACGCGAGGTCCGGACGGAAGTCGTGCTGGAGCGACGCCACCAGCTCGCGCAGCGTGACCTTGCCCCACGCCGTGCGGAACGTGTGCGAGCGCGGATATCCCGCGAGCAGGAGCGTCTTCACCTGGAGCGCCGGGTGCGGCTCCACGGGCGTGCCGTCCGGGGTGAAGGCGTCGAAGAAGTAGCGGGCCGGGGTAGCCCCCGCGTCGGGAGCCTCACGGCGCAGGAACCCCGCGACGATGGCGTCCGAGGCCGGGCGGCCATCCCGCGCGCGGAAGGCCTTCCCGTCCAGGTCCATGCCGTGCGCGAGCGCCCACGGACGGGCAGGGTCCGCCGCGTGCGTGCGGCACTGCGCATGGAGCAGCGCGGACG
>NZ_RAWL01000607.1:0-4005 GCF_003668885.1 Corallococcus sp. AB049A
GACGAAGTCCGGCTGGGATGACGAGCTGCTGGCGGCGGGAAAGGGGAGCATCCGCTTCGTGCTGGCGGGCATGCTGGCGGCGGCGGGGGCCCGGCTCCTGAAGCTGCCTCCGCCGGCGCAGGCGGCCGTGGACCTGGGGGCGCGCTCGCTCATCATCGTGGCGGCGGCGCTGTTCTTCCTGCGCTTCCTCAGCCGGGCCGCGCGCTTCGTGGAGAAGAAGGTCGCGCAGTCTCCCGAGGGCACCGACGTGGCGCGGGTGCGCGGCCTGCGCACGCAGCTGGCCATCCTGCGGCGCGTGGTGGAGGTGGCGGTGGTGCTGGTGGCCGCGTCGCTGCTGCTCCTCCAGTTCGAGGCGGTGCGCAACGTGGGCGTGTCCCTGCTGGCGTCCGCGGGCATCGCGGGCCTCGCCATTGGCCTGGCCGCGCAGAAGTCGCTGTCCACGCTGCTGGCGGGCATCCAGCTGTCCATCACCCAGCCCATGCGCATTGGCGACACGGTCATCATCGAGAACGAGTGGGGATGGGTCGAGGAGATCACCCTCACCTACGTCGTCGTGAAGGTGTGGGATTTGCGCCGGCTGGTGATCCCCATCACGCAGTTCCTGGAGAAGCCGTTCCAGAACTGGAGCAAGGTGTCGCCGGAGATATTGGGCACGGCGGAGCTGTACGTGGACTTCCGCACGAACGTGCCGGCGGTGCGCGCGGAGCTCAAGCGCATCCTGGAGCAGGAGTCGAACGGGCTCTGGGACGGCAAGGTGCAGGGGCTCCAGGTGACGGACCTGAGCGAGCGCACCATGAAGCTGCGCGCCCTGGTGAGCGCGGCGGACTCCGGCAAGGCCTTCGACCTGCGCTGCCTGGTGCGAGAGAAGCTGGTGGCCTACCTCCAGGCCCAGCCGCACGGCCTGCCGCTGCTGCGCGCGGAGGCCACGCCCCTGCCCCTCCCGGAGGAGAAGGCCGTGGGCCCGGCGCTGCTGGCCGCGCGGGCGGGCAACGGCTGAGGCCGTTTCAGTGCCACGTGCCCACGGAGAGCCGGCGCTCCTCCGCGATGGGCTGGAGCCGTTCGCGCAGCTGTTCGCGCACCTGGTGCAGCCACCAGCCCACCGTGCCCGTGGAGCGCCCCACCTGGGCCCCGATGCTCACGTAGGAGCGCCCCTGCGCGCGCAGGTGGAACACCTCCCGCTGCTGCGGCGGCAGGCGCTCCACCGCCTCGCGCAGGTCCTTCTCCTGGATGAAGGTCCACAGCTCGCTGCCCTCGTGCTCCTGTGGATCATCCGAGAGCACCGTCACCCACCCTGCGTTCACCGCCTTGCGCTGCTCCGCGCGGTGGTGGCGCAACAGGCTGATGGCCCGCGTGTTGATGACCCGCCCCGTCCACGCCCGGAACGCCTCCGGCCCCTGCAGGTGCAGCCGCTCCTTCCACGCCTCGTCCAGCGCGTGCTGCACCAGGTCCTCCGCGTCCGCCGCGTTCCCCAGGATGCGCTGCGCGTGCTTCAAGAGCCCCGAACGGAATTGGATGACCAGCGCCGCGAACGTCTGCATCTCTTTGTCAGCCATGGAAGTGCCCCCCGAGCTCCGTTTCCGTGCGGCACCATGATGACAAAGCCTTTCAAGCCGGGCAGAGCAAACTATCCGCGAATTACACAGAGTGTCTGGAAATCCCATCCCACCCGGCGATTTCCGCCGCCAGCGTCACGAATACATCCAGTGTCTGTCTTTTGGATGTCCATCCAGGGCAGGTGCACATGGGTTTCCGACAGAAACACACCGGGATGATCAGCAGTCGTCATCCCGGGCGGAGACTCACGACGAATGCCCCGCGGGGCGATTGACCGTGAGGCAAAACGCCCCGGCGAGGCGAGACGCCCGGGCACCTGGGGCAGAACGCCCCGCTCCGAGACATGAAACACGCGTGAGAACACGGCAGGGTTCTTGCTGACACGCCCTCCATGCTTGAAACACGGCGCCCGGAGTCCGCCGTCCGCGACGTGCTCCCCTACCGGAAGCCGAAGCTGGGACGGGACTACTGGATCAAGGACAACGTCCTGCCCAACGCGCTGGAGGTCTACGAGCGCAACCTGGCCCGCGAGGACTGGACGCTGGGCGCCCCGTGGCGGCCGGAAATCTGGCCCGGCATCCGCGCCCCGCACGCGCTCACGCCCCAGGAGCTGGCGCCCATCGAGAAGTGGATCCGCGAGCAGGCCGGCGTGCGCGCCCTCACGCAGGAGGCCCCGGCGCGGGGGGCGCTGTCCCACAACCACGTGCAGCTCGTGGGGGAGAAGGAGTCCACCGCGAAGCCGCACGTGGACTCGCTGGCGCTGTGCGACTTCGCGGGCGTCATCTACCTGCACCCGAAGCCGCCCGCGAAGCACGTGGGCACGTCCTTCTACCGGCTGCGCATGCCCGGCGGCGGCCTGGGCGGCAACACCTGCCCTCCCGGCTGCGTCAACCTCACCCAGGCCTTCGGCGTGACGAAGCTGCCCGCCAACGCGTGGGTGCAGGACGTGGAGGTGGAGAACGTCTTCAACCGCCTCATCGTCTACCGGGCCGACTTCGTGCACTCGGCGACCGCGTACTTCGGGCAGGGCGACAAGCACTCCAAGCGCGCCACCGCCCTGTTCTTCTGGAAGGCCGTGCGCTGAGGGCTAGGACAGCATCTTCGCGAGCATGTCCGCGCTGCGCTCGCTGCTGAACTGCTCCTCCACCTTGCGGCGGCCGGCCTCGCCCAGCCGCACCGCTTCGGCCGGGTCCCGCGCCAGCTTCTCCAGCTTCTCCGCCAGCACCGCGGGCGCCTGCGGCGGCACCAGCACGCCGTCCACGCCGTCGTCCACCAGCTCCTTCACGCCGCCCGCGCCCGTCACCACCACCGGCGCGCGCATGGCCATGGCCTCCATGATGGCCACGCCCAGCGGCTCCTGGAGGCTCGCCAGCGCGAAGAGGTGCGAGCGCTGGATGCCGTCCTTCACCACGTCCTCGCTCACCGCGCCCAGCAGCGTCACCGCGTCCGTGAGCCCGTCCTGCGCGAGCTTCGCCTCCAGCACCTTGCGGTACGTGGTGCCGCCCGCCTCGTCCTCGCCCGCGATGGACAGCCGCGCGTCGATGCCCTTCTTGCGCAGCATCCCCACCGCGTCGATGAGGTCCGCGTGCCCCTTGCACGGGTTCAGCCGGCCGCACGCGAACAGCCGCAGGGGCCCCTCGCCGGACCACGGCTCGTAGGGCACCGTGCGCTGGAAGCGCGACAGCTCCACGCCCATGGGCGCCAGCTCGATCCGGTCCGGCAGGCTCCCCGCCAATTCCTGACGGACTTCGCCCAGCAGCTTCTTCGTGATGACGAACGCGAACTTCGCGTGACGCCACTTCTCCCGCTGGTTGGGGCCGTAGTCGTCCAGCGGCCCGTGCAGCGTCATGCTGTACGTGAGCCCCGACAGCAGGTGCGCGAACATGGCCACGTGCGCCGCGTTGGCGCAGGAGTGCACGTGCACGTGCGTCCAGCCGCGCTCGCGCGCCAGCGACGCCAGCCGGCCGCCCATCACCGCGAACGCCACCAGCTGCGCGCGGCCCTTCGCGTCCAGGCCCTCCGCGCGGGCGATGGAGGCCAGCACCCGCGCCCAGCCCGTGGGCATGGCCCGGGCAATCTCCAGCGCGGCCTTCGCCACGCCCAGCGGGGGCGGCGGCGCCAGGTACTCCGTGCGCGACATGGCCTCGCGGGCCCAGCTGTGGCTGATGATGCGCGCGGGCGGCGGACGGGTGGACACCAGCTCCGGTGACACGCCCTTCCCCGGCAGCGCCTGCAGCTCGCGCCAGAAGAAGATGTGGGTCTGTCCGGGGAACTCGGGAATCAGGTAGCCGATCTTCTGCACGCCCCTTCCATAACACGGCGCGTCCCCACGCTCCCCGGGCCCGAAGCCACGCCATGGGGGGTGTCAGCCGTGACAGCAGACCGGCGGCACGCTCCTCCGCCTGCCCGCCTGTCCGGGTCGTTGGGTGATGACGCCTCATTGCGTTATAC
>NZ_RAWL01000608.1:0-4000 GCF_003668885.1 Corallococcus sp. AB049A
CCTGACGGGGCGGTTCGCGGACGGGACGTTGGGGGAGTTTCCCCTGGGCCCCACCACGTCGCTCGGCCGCCACCCGTCCAACACGCTGCGGCTGGTGGACCGGGAGGTCTCCAAGGAGCACGCCACCATCGAAAAGGTGGGGCGTGACTTCGTGCTGCGCGACCTGAACTCGTCCAACGGCACCTTCGTCAACGGGCGCCGGGTGTCGGGGGAGATGCGGCTGAAGGACGGGGATGAGATTGCCCTGGGCTCCTCGCGGCTCGTCTTCCACAGCGGCGAGGCGCAAGCGGGCGGCAACAACCCGCCCACGCTGCCGGGCGTGACGGTGGTGGCCAACGCCGTCTCCATGCCGGCCTTCCTGGCGCAGATGGACCAGGTGCCGCAGAACTTCCGCCCGGCGGACCAGGTGACGGACGTCGCCGCCCTGCGCCGGGACTACGAGAAGCTGCGCATCGTCCACGAGTTCCACCGGCAGGTGAGCCTCAAGGGCACCCAGGACGACCTGTTCGAACAGATTCTCAAGGTGGCCTTCGAGCTGCTCGCGGCCGACCACGGCGTCATCCTGAAGGTGGGCCCGCAGGGGGAGTTCATCCCGGCCGCGGTGCACCACCGGCAGGGCAAGCAGGT
Organism: Corallococcus sp. AB049A; assembly: GCF_003668885.1. Classification (NCBI taxonomy): domain Bacteria; kingdom Pseudomonadati; phylum Myxococcota; class Myxococcia; order Myxococcales; family Myxococcaceae; genus Corallococcus; species Corallococcus sp. AB049A. Next base: position 628 of record NZ_RAWL01000608.1, read on the forward strand.
GAACGTCATGCTGTCGGACACCGTGCTCAAGCGCGTGGTGGAGACGGGCAAGGCGGTGCTCACGGCGGACGCCATCATCGACGAGCGCTTCTCCGCCGCGGAGAGCATCGTGGCGCAGGGCATCCGCTCGGCCATGGCCGTGCCGCTGCTGGTCAACGGCGATATCATGGCGGTGCTGTTCCTGGACAGCCGCCAGCAGATCAACGCCTTCTCGGAGAAGGACCTGACCATCCTGTCAGGCATCGCCGCGCAGGCGGGCATCGCGCTGGAGAACGCGGCCCTGGCGGAGCAGATCCGGAATGAAGCCGTGACGCGCGCGGAGCTGTCGCGCTTCCTGTCCAAGGCGGTGGCGGACGCGGTGATCAACGGCGGCACGGAGGACCTGCGCCAGAGCCGGCTCGCGGAGGTGAGCTGCCTGTTCGCGGACATCCGTGGCTTCACCACCCTGGCGGAGAGCGACTCGCCGCAGGAGGTGGTGTCCATGCTCAACAGCTTCTTCACCGCCATGGCGGACGTGGTGTTCCGCTACGAGGGCAACCTGGACAAGTTCATCGGGGACTGCGTGATGGCGGTGTGGGGTCCGCCGTCGTCGCACCCGGATGATCCGGCCCGCGCCCTGCGCGCCGCGCTGGAGATGCAGGACGCCGTCACGGAGCTCAACCGGCAGCGCGTGCTGGACGGCAAGAAGCCCATTGAAGTGGGCATTGGCGTCAACACCGGCCAGGCCGTCGTGGGCTACATGGGCAGCGCGGAGCGGCACGAGTTCACCGCCATCGGCGACACCGTGAATACGGCGTCGCGGCTGTGCGGCATCGCCAAGAGCGGCGAGGTGCTGGCGTCGGAGGCCACGGTGCGCAAGTCCGGACCGGGCTTCGACGTGGAGGAGCTGCCGGTGCTGCAGGTGAAGGGCAAGGAGAAGGGCGTGCAGACCTTCCGCGTCCACGGCGCGGAGCTGACCACTTCCACCTCCCGCAAGGTGCGCTGACGGTGCGCCCCCCGGCCATGACGACCACCCAGTCGTGCCCCAACTGCGGCACGGTGCACGACACCCGGGTGTACGTGAGCGGCCAGAAGGCCACGTGCCGCTGCGGCATCCGGTTCGAGGTGCGGCGCGCGGACGTGTCCGGCATCCACCGCCCGTCCGAGCCGTCGGGCGTGCGCCCGGCCAACAGGGCCGAGGACGAAGCAGGCATCGCGGTGACGTTCACGCCGCGCGCGGCGGAAGATCCGCAAGACTTGGCGTCACCTCCGTCTGCTCCGGGTGTTGGAGCGGTCAGGGTGGACGCGGTGGGGCAGGAGATCAGGGCCGGCTCCGTCCCAGGGGGCATCGAGATGAGCATCCCGCGACCGGATGGCGTGGGGAAGGCGAGTGAGAGCGACGCTCCCGCGGGGGTGGTTCCGGCCGCCGCGGGGGGCCTCGACGCGCCTTCAGCCGGAGTGGCAGTGCCCGAGGCGGACCCGGGGGCCGCGGAGCTCGTCGCGGCCACGCTGGTGCGCTCGGGGGCGCCGGGCGTGAAGGCCCCGCGCCCGCCGGTGAACACGGCCATCCGCGAGATCGAGAACGCGGAGACGATGCTCACGGGCGCGAAGCCCGAGCTGCCCGGCCTGGAGCTGCTGGAGATCCTGGGGCGCGGCGGCATGGGCGAGGTGTGGCTTGCCCGCCAGCGCTCCCTGGGCCGCACGGTGGCGGTGAAGGTGCTGCCGCCCCGGCTGGCGAAGGACGAGGAGTTCGTGTCGCGCTTCGACAAGGAGGCGACCGCGCTCGCGTCCTTGAGCCACCCGAACATCGTGCAGATCATCGACCGGGGTGTGGCGGGCGAGCACTACTACTTCGTCATGGAGTACGTGGAGGGCCAGTCGCTGCGCCACGCGCTGAGCGGCCGGGAGCCCATCACACCCGCGCAGGCGCTGAAGGTGCTGCTCCAGGTGGCGCGCGCCGTGGAGTGCGCGCACGCCAAGAACATCATCCACCGCGACCTGAAGCCGGAGAACATCCTGCTGGACGGGCGGCTGCACGCGAAGGTGGCGGACTTTGGCCTGGCGGGCATCCGCGAGCCGGACTCGGAGAAGCAGCTCACCGCGACGGCGGTGGCCATGGGCACGCTCAACTACATGGCCCCGGAGCAGCGCCGGGACGCGAAGAACGTGGACGGCCGGGCGGACCTCTTCTCCCTGGGCGTGATGATGTACGAGTCGCTCACGGGCGAGCTTCCCGTGGGCCGCTTCAAGCTCCCGTCCGAGCGCGTGCGCGGCCTGGACCCGCGCCTGGACCCCGTGGTGGAGAAGCTGCTGGAGACGGACCGCGAGGCCCGCTACGCCACCGCCACGGAGGTGTGCGAGGCGCTGGAGGGGCTGGTGTCCGCCACGTCGTCGCCGCACGTGGCGCCCGCGTCGGCGCTGGCGCGCGCGCAGCCGTCGCACGTGGCCCCCATGAAGGCCATCACGGCCCCGGAGGCCGCCGTGCTGGAGGCGCTGCACGCCGGCTGGGGCCGCGTGCGCACGGGCCTGTCCATCGTGGGCGGCCTGGCCGTGCTGGGCTTCGCGGTGCGCGCCTTCGTGGGCTTCGGAGGGCTGACCGTCGTGCCGCCGCCTCCGCCCGCCCCGGTGCACTTCCCGGCCAACACGGAGGGGGAGGTGTTCGCCGGCCTGAAGCTCACGCCCCCCGCGCCCGGGTCGGAGGACGCCACGCTGGAGCTGGGCTTCGAGCCGGGCGAGGAGGAGATCAACGTCCACAGCGGCACCTGGACCATGGACCAGGGCGAGCTGCGCGCGGTGCAGGCCGGCCGCGAGGCGGACGGCAACAAGCTGGTGCCGCGCGCGTACCTGGCGCACCGCTACTTCACGAGCGACGACTTCACGGCCGAAGTGCTGATGGACGTGAAGCCGCTGGGCAAGGAGTGGTCGGTGGAGGAGGACGGCCAGCACTTCGGCGAGCTGGCGTTCCGCATCCGCGACGTGCAGGTGTCCGTCTTCGCCATCCCCGACGCGGGCATGCGCCTGTCGTGGCGCTACTTCTCCCCGGACGACGGGCACGAGGTGGTGGGCAACAGCGCGGAGGACACCAAGAACCTGGTCCAGGACGAGATGCCGGTGCCCAAGCACGGTCCCTTCCTGGTGCGGCTCCAGTTGCGCAAGCAGAAGAGCGGCGTGCGCGTGGACGCGTTCCTCAACAAGAAGCTCTTCGCCTCCAAGGTCCTGCCGGGCTTCGACGGCCGCGTGGGCAAGCTGGCCCTGGGCTGCCGCAACCTCCAGTGCACCTTCGATGACCTGAAGGTCGTGGGGCCACTGCAGGAGCGCCCCGCGCGCCGCAGCCCGCCGGAGTAGTCCGCCGCTGCTCCGGCCCGGGGGCGGGGCTTGCCGCTCCGTCCGAGCG
>NZ_RAWL01000609.1:0-3972 GCF_003668885.1 Corallococcus sp. AB049A
CCTCCAGCGCGTGCTGGAACTGCACACCCGCTCCTCGGTACGCGTGCGCGGCCCCCAGAACGCGGGCCCCGGCATCATCGTGGGCGCGGACGGACAGGTGCTCACGGCCGTGTCGCTCGTGGGTCCCAACTCCACCCAGGTGGTGCACGAGGGCAACGCGCTGACGGCGCGCGTGGTGCTCTCCAGCACGGTGCTCCAGGTCGCGGTGGTGGCGGGCCCCCAGGGCACGTGGCCCGCGGCGCCGGTGCGGCTGGTGCCGGAGGGGCTGGCGGGCCGCTGGGTGGTGGGCGTCATGCCCGCGCGCAAGAAGGGGCAGCGGGACACGCCCAAGGCGACGGTGGCCAAGACAGCACCCGCGCCGTTCTTCGACGTGGACCTCACGCTCGCGCCGGGCAGCCCGCTGTATGACGGCGACGGGCGGCTGGTGGGCCTGGTCGTCGAGCGCCGGGGCCGTGGCGCCCGCGCCCTGCCCCTGTCCGCGGTGAAGGCGGAGCTCGCCTCGGCGGACGCGCCATGAGCCGGCCTTCGGGGCCTCCCTTCAAGGTGAGCGCGGTGCAGGAGGCGATGGGCCTCTGGGCGCTGGGCTTTTTGGGCATCATCGCGGCGTTCCTCATCGCCGGGGGCACCAGCGTGCCCAAGCTGGTGGCCACGGTGGGCTTCCTCTACCTGCCGCTCATCCCCATGCGCTGGCGCGACGAGGACTACCGCGACTACGGCCTCACCCTGCGCGCGTGGAAGGAGGACGTGCGCCTGTTCCTGGTGATGAGCGCCATCGTGGGGCCGCTGTTCTTCGCGGGCTTCGCCGGCTTCGTGCAGGTGGTGCCGCACCTGCCGCCCGCGCTCGCGCACCACCTGACGCCCATCATCGGCGAGGGCCACTTCCAGCCGCGCCTGCCCCCGCGCTTCGGCGAGTGGGTGATTGATCAGCTCTTCGTCGTCGCGCTGCCGGAGGAGTTCTTCTACCGGGGCTACCTCCAGGCCCGCCTGCGCGACGCGTGGCCCCAGGGGCGCGTGGTGCTGGGCGCGAGGCTGGGGCGCGCCTTCTGGGTGACGGCGCTGCTCTTCGCGCTGGGCCACCTGGCCATCTTCCAGACGTGGCGGCTGGCGGTGTTCTTCCCCGCGCTCCTCTTCGGCTGGATGCGCGAGCGCACCGGCACCATCGTCGGCTGCTCGCTCTTCCACGCCGCCTGCAACCTCTACGTGCGCTTCCTGGAGGTCTCCTTCTTCGGAGGCCCGTAGCGGCCTCGTCAGGACGGCGGCAGCTGCTGGACCTGGAGGTCCGCGCCCACCACCAGTGTCGCGCCCTGCGGCAGCTCCACCCAGCCCTGCGTGCGCGTCACGTGGCTGGCCACCACCACCGTGCGGCGGCGGCGGTGCGCGCCGACCTCCGGATGCGTCTCCGGCGTCTGGGGCGTCACGCCGCAGTGGGCGCACTCCGCGCTGCCCTCCAGGCGCGTGTAGTACAGCGGGGCCTCGCCCCGGCGCGTGGCGGCCAGCACGGTGCCGTTGGTGGCCACCAGGTTGAGCGGCGGCGTGCGCACCTGCCCCAGCTTCACGAGCGTGGCCTCCACTTCACGCACCGTGTCGCGCAGCACGCGGCCGGCCACCTCCGGCTCCAGGCGTGGATCATCCGTGCGGCCCAGTTCCCGCAGGCGCGTGAGGAAGAGGGCGAAGAGGACCTCGCTGCCGGTGGAGCCTCGCACCTGCCGCTGGAGGTGCTCTGGCACGCGCGACAGCAGCGGGGCGCGCAGGGGCTCGAAGTCCGGCAGCGGGCCCTGGTGGGCGAACAACCAGTGGCGCGCCCGGAAGGGCTGGGTGTTCTCCTCGGGCGACAGGCCGAGCGGCAGCCGGCTGGCGTGGAAGAGCACGGCCTCGGATTCGTGGGGCGGCCCCAGGTCATCCAGGGTGATTTCCCGGTCCGGCGCCAGGCGGCGCAGGAGGACATCCTCCTGGGCATAGGAGCCCACCCCCAAGGCGTTGGCCCGGGCCTCCGGGCGGAGGACGACCTGCTGGGTCAGCCGGTGCAGCTCGCACCGCAGGAGGTTGGGATCCGACGACAGGGCGGCGAGGATGGCGGACATGGTGATTCCCCCCTTCACCTCAAGGGATAAGGTCCATGGGATGCCGGTTCAGCCCGCTGAACCCGCTCCCCTGCTCTGGCGCTAAGCCCTTGAAATGGCTGGCGTTTGAACAGTCTTTGAATTGACACCCCGGAACGTGGAGCCTAACCTCCGGGCGCTTCCCGGCTGCCCTCTCGCCAGAGGGGCCGGGGTGCAGGTCTTCACCGGAGACGGAATGGCGGACGACATCGCAATCGGCATCGACCTGGGCACGTCGTATTCGTGCGTGTCCGTCGTCCACGAGGGTCAGCCCACGGTCATCCCCAACGAGTGGGGCGAGACGACGCATGCCTCGTGCGTGTCCTTCCTGGAGGAAGGGTCCGTGCTGGTGGGCAACGCGGCGAAGAAGAACATCATCACCAGCCCCGAGAACACGGTGTACTCGGCCAAGCGGCTCATCGGCCGGTACTACTTCTCCGACGAGGTGAAGAAGGCGCAGGCGGTGATGCCCTACCGCATCGTCGAGGGCGACAACAACTCGGTGCGCATCGGCGTGCGGGACCGCAGCTATTCGCTGCCGGAGATCTCCGCGCTGGTGCTCAAGGAGATGAAGGCCGTCGCGGAGACGTACCTGGGCCGCGAGGTGCACAAGGCGGTCATCACCGTCCCCGCGTACTTCAACGACAACCAGCGCCAGGCCACGAAGGACGCGGGCCGCATCGCGGGGCTGGAAGTCCTGCGCATCATCAACGAGCCCACGGCGGCGGCGCTGGCGTACGGCTTTGGCCGGGACGTCAACCAGCGCGTCGTCGTCTACGACCTGGGTGGCGGCACGTTCGACGTGTCCATCCTCGAAATCGGCAAGGACGTCTTCGAGGTGCTCGCGACGGCGGGTGACACGTACCTGGGCGGCGACGACTTCGACGACCGCATCATGACGTGGATGGCGGACGACTTCCTCAGCCGCACGCGGTTGGATCTGCGGCAGAACAAGTACTGCCTGCAGATGCTGAAGGACGCGGCGGAGAAGGCGAAGATCGACGTGGGCCAGTACGGCACCGCGGAGATCCTCTGCGCGGGCATCTGCCAGGACGCCAACGGCAACGTGATGGACCTGCGCAACACGCTCAACCAGGACCAGTTCAACCGGATGGTGATGGACCTGGTGCAGCGCACGTTCAAGGTCTGCGACGAGGCGCTGCAGAGCGCACGGCTGACGGCGGCGGACATCGACGCGGTCATCCTGGTGGGCGGGCCCACGCGGCTGCCCATCATCCGCAACTCGGTGAAGCACTACTTCCAGAAGGAGCCGCTGGAGGGCATCAACCCGGATCAGGTCGTGGCCATGGGCGCGGCGCTCCAGTCGCACGCGCTGCTGGACAGCAAGACGGAGACGTTCCTGGTGGACGTCACGCCGCTGACGCTGCGGATCGGCACCGTGGGTGGGTACACGGAGAAGATCATCGACAAGAACACGCCGGTGCCCATTGACCGCTCGAAGACCTTCACCACCAGCCGTGACGGGCAGGAGAAGGTGAAGATCCGCGTGTACCAGGGTGAGTCCAACCGCGCCGAGGAGTGCGAGATGCTGGGCGAGTTCGAGTTCTCGGGCTTCCGCATCGGGTATCGCGGCGAGGTGAAGATCGAAGTGACGTTCGAGATCAACACGGACGGTCTGGTGAACGTGTCCGCGTGTGACGTGGAGACGGGTCAGAAGACGTCGACGACGATCACGTTGTCGTCCGGCATGACGGAGGCGGACATCCAGCAGTCGATCCAGTCGAACCGCAACACGCGGCTCGCCGGCCACAACAGCAGCGACCTGCCCGCCGTGGCCAACTAGGCGCCGCCGATGTCCGAGCCTTCCGATCCGAACTCTGGCGCGCCGCCAGGGCCCGCCGCGCCCCCGGCG
>NZ_RAWL01000060.1:0-29253 GCF_003668885.1 Corallococcus sp. AB049A
GCTTCCGCGGCCGGCGCCCCCACGCCGGCCCGCGTCTCCCCGAGCGGTACAGCGCCGGACCCTTCGACTCCGGGGCCCGCTGGCCGTGCGGGCGGATACCGGGGGCGCGTGCTGGTGGGGCTTGGCCTGGCCCTGGGCGTGTCCCTGTTCCTGGCGCACGGCCTGCTCGCGCGCGCCAACCAGGAGCGCGCGGCCGAGCGTGAGCAGCGCACGGCCACCGTGTCCCTGTTGGGGCTGGCGGACCTGGTGCAGCGCGCGGGCGGCACGGGCGACGGCGTGAAGGCCGTGGTGGCGGGCTGGCCCGGCGTGCCGGGCAGCTCCGTGCGCGTCATCGCCTTCAGCGGCATCAAGCTGGAGGCGTCCACCTTCCCGGAGGACACCGGGGACAAGGCGGCGCCGCGCCGGCTGTCGCGCGAGGAGAAGCCGCTGTACGACCGCGGCCAGCGCCTGCGCGCCGCGGTGGAGACGAACCGCGAGGAGGGCAGCGCGCGCAAGCCGGAGGTGGAGTCCGAGCTGCTGGACAACGGCGCCACGCGCCTGCTGTCCGCGCCGGTGGAGGTGGACGGGCAGGTGGTGGGCTCCGTGGAGTCCCGCACCCCGGTGGTGGTGAAGGGCGAGACGCCTTCGTGGACGCCGGTGCTGCTGGCGTTCCTCCTGCCGCTGGCGGCGTGCGCGGCGGCGGTGTTCGCGCTGTCGCGCCAGGGCGTGCGCGTGGCGGTGGCGGCGGTGCTGTTCCTGGTGGGCCTGGGCAGCTACACCGTCTACTCGCTGCGCGCGCTGGACGCGGAGCTGCGCGAGACGGAGGACGCGGTCAGCGCGGAGCTGCGCACGCGCGGTGAGAAGGCGCAGGCGCTGATTTCCGCCAACAACCTCAATGCCGAACCCGCGCTGAAGCCCGGCGCGTGGGACGCGGACGCCATGCGCCGCCCGCTGGGCCGGCTGACGGAGTCCGGTGCGCCGGACGCAGGCAAGCTGGCGGCGGCGGGCGCGCAGGTGCGCGGCAACGCGACGAAGGCGCTGGGCGCGCTGGGCGTGCTGTGCCTGGCGGTGCTGCTGTTCATTGGCCTGGGCGCGCTGCACCGCGCGGCGGCCACGGCGGTGGAGCACCGGCAGGCGTACGCGTACATCCTGCCCGCCATGCTGGGCATGGTGGTGCTGGTGTTCTTCCCCTTCGCCTACGGCATCACGCTGTCGTTCACGGACGCCAACCTCTACAACAGCAGCCAGCCGCTGTCGGAGTTGTGGGTGGGCTTCCGCAACTACGTGGACATCCTGGGCGACTTCAGCTTCGCGAAGACGGCGGCGGACGGAACGCTGGTCTTCAACTACCTGAACTTCTATTACACGCTGCTCTTCACCATCGTGTGGACGGTCACCAACGTGACCATCGGCGTGACGGTGGGTCTGCTGCTGGCGCTGGCGCTCAACGTGCCGAATCTGAAGATGCGGCCGGTGTACCGCGTGCTGCTCATCCTGCCGTGGGCCATGCCCAACTACATCACCGCGCTCATCTGGAAGGGCATGTTCCACCAGCAGTTCGGCGTGGTGAACCACGTCATCCGGATGTTCGGTGGAGAAGGCCTGGCGTGGTTCGACTCACCGCTCACGTCGTTCTTCACGGCGCTGGCCACCAACGGCTGGCTGTCCTTCCCGTTCATGATGGTGGTGTCGCTGGGCGCGCTCCAGTCCATCCCGGGTGAGCTCTACGAAGCGGCGCGCGTGGACGGCGCCAACCGGTGGCAGCAGTTCACCGCCATCACGCTGCCCGCGCTGAAGCCCGCGCTGGTGCCGGCGGTCATCCTGTCGGTGGTGTGGACCTTCAACATGTTCAACATCATCTTCCTGGTGACGGGCGGCGACCCGGGCGGCTCCACCGAAATCCTGGTCACCCAGGCGTACAAGTTCGCCTTCGAGCGCTACCGCCACGGCTACGCGGCGGCGTACTCCACCGTCATCTTCGGCATCCTGCTCATCTACAGCATGGTGCAGAACCGCATGAGCCGCGCCACGGAGGCCGCGTAACCCATGGCGCTCTTCTCCGAACGTCGTGAAGGCATCCCCCACCTGCCGCTGCACGCGGTGCTGATTGCCTTCACCCTCTTCACCATCTACCCCATCCTCTGGGTGGTGAGCCTGGCCTTCTCCGGCAAGCAGAGCCTGGCCATCGCCACGCTGCCGGAGAACCCCACCTTCTGGGACCGGCTGCGCGCGGTGACGCCGTGGCCTGAGTCCTTCAGCGTCTCCAACTTCGTGTCGGTGATGTCCGACCAGCCGTTCGCGAAGTGGATGCTCAACAGCGCCATCGTGGCCATTGGCACCACGGTGCTGGGCGTCTTCATGGCGTGCACGGCGGCGTATGCCTTCAGCCGCTTCAAGTTCCCCGGCCAGCGCGCGGGCATGATGGCGTTCCTCGTGTCCCAGATGTTCCCGGGCACGCTGATGCTCATCCCGCTCTACATCATCCTGGTGCAGTGGCTGGGCCTGGGCAGCAGCCGGCTGGGCCTCATCATCGTGTACGCCACCACGTCCATCCCGTTCAGCGTGTGGATGCTCAAGGGCTACTTCGACACCATCCCCAAGGACCTGGAGGAGGCGGCGCTGATGGACGGCGCGTCTCCGGGGCGCATCTTCTGGAGCATCATCCTGCCGCTGGCCAAGCCCGCGGTGGCGGTGACGGCGCTGTTCAGCTTCATGACGGCGTGGAACGAGTTCATCCTCGCGGCGACGTTCATGGACCAGGAAGCCATGTACACGGCGCCGGTGGGCCTGCGCTTCTTCGTGGGCGGCTTCAGCCAGCAGTGGGGCTACTTCGCGGCCGGCTCCATCATCGTGTCCGTGCCCGTCGTGTTCCTCTTCCTCTTTTTGCAGAAGTACCTCGTCTCCGGGCTCACCGCCGGTGGCGTGAAGGGTTAGTCCGCAGTCCTTTTCGTCTGTCGTTGCAAGGAGCAAACACCCCCATGATCAACCCCCGCATTGCAGTCCTCACCCTGGCCGCCTCGCTGTCCGCGGCGCCGGCCCTGGCCGAGAAGGTGTCGTTCAAGGACCCCACCGGCGACGACAAGGGCCCCGGCAAGTACACCTACCCGACGGACCCCGTGTACAAGCCGGGCTCGTTCGACCTGACCGGCTTCAAGCTGGACCAGGGCGGCAACAAGACGGACGTGGAGATCCAGCTGAAGGCCTCGCTGGAGAACCCCTGGAAGATGGCGGACGGCTTCTCCGTGCAGGAGGTCTTCATCTTCATCGACACGGACCACAAGGTGGGCAGCGGCTTCACGGACAGCCCCCCGGGCCTGAACGTCTCCTTCGCGCCGGAAGACGCGTGGGACAAGGTCATCATCATCTCGCCGCAGGGCTCCTCCCGCGTGCGCGCGGAGGCCAACAACAAGGCCGGCGCCATGAAGGGCGCCGTCGTGGTGCCCACCAAGGTGCGCGCCTCCGGCAACAAGATCACCGCCACGGTCATGAACGCGGACCTGGGCGCCGGTAACCCCTCCACCTGGGGCTACCAGGTCGTGATGCAGTCCAACGAGGGCTTCCCCGCGGACAACGACCTGCTCACCCGCCGCGTCAACGAGTACGAGGGCCAGCACCGCTTCGGCGGCGGCTCCGACTTCAACTGCGATCCGCACGTGATTGACGTGCTCGCGGGTCAGGGCAAGGGCGACAGCTCTGAAATCAAGGCTCAGTACGACATGCTGGCCTACGAGTGCGCGGGTGACGGTTCCGCCACGAAGAAGGCCACGCTGAAGATGGTCTCCGGCGAGAAGCGCCCGGCGGCGCAGGGTGGCGCGGCGGCGGCCCCGGCCCAGGCTCCGGCCGCTCCGGCTGCCCCGGCGGCTCCTCCGGCCCCGGCTCCGGCGCCCACGCCGGCCGCTCCGGCTGGAACGACGGTCGCTCCGGCGCCGACGACGGCCACGCCCACGAAGTAGTGGGTGGCGGACTGTTCAAAACAGTCCGTTTCAAGGTTTGATGCAACACGGGGAGGGCTGCCGTGGTGACCCCGCGGCGGCCCGGGAGAGGGGATGACCCCCCTCTGATTCAAAGGCTTTCTGAAAAGGGTTTTCCGGACATCATGAAGAATCGCAAGAACGTGGTGCGGGGAGCGTGTGCGCTCACCGTTGCGGTCGGCCTCATTCCCGGGGCGGCCATGGCGCAGGACAGCGGCCCCAAGCTCACCATTGGCGGCACGACCTATACGAAGTACCTCTGGGGCACGCAGCGCGACCAGGGCGCGATGTACAACTTCACCACGGTGCCCGGTGAAGGCTACGGCGACAACGGCATCGGCACGGAGCTGGAGCTGCTGCTGAACGCGAAGATCTCCCCGCAGGTGGAGGTCAACGGCCGCATCCACAGCCGCTTCAACCAGAACTTCTGGACGAACTTCGGCGGCTTCGGCGGCCGCAACCCGCCGACGAACTGCACCGCGGGCGACTGCGGCGAGTTCGACCCGCGCTCCAACCAGTACATCAAGCTGCGCGGCATGTCCGTGACGCTGCGTCCGGGCTACCTCATCGACTCGGCGCTCATCGGCGCGACGGACCTGGGCCAGTTCGACCCGTTCGTCATCGGCCGCGTCCGTTACATCGACCGCGACAACGCGGCGGCCATCATGCTGCAGGGCTCCAACTTCGAGCGGAAGCTCACGTGGGACGCGGCGCGCATCTCGCTGCCCCGCTTGTGGGCGGGCCCGAACTTCAGCACGGGCGCCTTCCACGCGCGTGACGCGGCGTACGGCTTCCAGGCGAAGTTCACCCCGAACGAGCTCTTCGACGTGGGCGGCATCTTCCAGTACGCCAACGACCAGGAGATCAACCCGGAGGACACGAACCTCGACGACGGCCGTGACCTGACCCCGCGCTACCGCAACGGTGTGGGCGGCCTGAAGGCGGGCCTGCACATGGGCTCGTGGCTGGACGTGCGCGGCGCCGTGTACACGTCGTACTCCAACGCGGACCCCGTGCTGTCGCCGGCGAACTTCGGCGGCATCGGTGGCTACAGCGCGGTGCTGGCCGGTCACCACACGGACCAGACGTACATGCTGAACGCGTCCCTCAACGACCCGCTGGACGTGGGCCTGTCATTCAACTTCCAGCTGTTCAGCATCGGCGCGGACTACGTGGCCGTGATGGCCAGCCGCCGGGAGGCGGACGTGCTGCTCACGGAAGGCCACGACGGCAGCTTCGCGTTCCCGGGCCCGTCCAACGCGTCCTACGGCATCTACAAGGGCAACCCCACCCGCATCGGTTACGGCGGCTGGACGAGCGAGGCCCAGCAGGTCGCGACCATCAACGTGGACAACGACTTCACGGACTTCGACGAGCCCATGGCGGAGACGGCCATCGGTTGGAAGGGCGTGACGGCGAACCCGGTCTACACGAACGGCGCGCTGGAGCTGGGTGGTGAGTACTCGTTCATCACGTACAACACCAACTGGCAGGCGTACGGCAACGACCGCGAGTCGCTGAACAACAGCCAGTACCCGGGCACGGAGCTGGACTCCGGCGTGGGCCACAACTTCCGCACGGCCTACCAGCCCTTCCAGGACAAGCGGACGCACCTGGTCGCGCTGCGCGCCAAGTACGTGGTGGACGTGCTGAAGGGCATCGATGTGTTCGGCAAGTTCAAGTACATCCACGAGTCGGACAAGCGCCTGAACGACCCGCGCTTCCTGCCCTACCAGGCGGGTGCGTGCCCGGGTGGCGCGGCGGCGTGCGACAACTCGCTCATCAACGAGTACAGCCCCGGCAACAGCACGTCCGGCCTCTACCGCAACCCGGACGTCATCACGAACAGCCAGGGTGACACGGGCTACGAGTTCAAGCCGTTCGACAACATCGCGGACGACGACCGCCTGCTGGACTACACGACGTTCACGGCTGGCGCGGGCTACCAGTTCACGGACGACCTGTACGTGTCCGCCAGCTACTCCAAGTTCTTCGCGGACCTGCTGGATGGCAACACGGCGTTCCAGGCATACAACAACCACGAGATGGCGTCCGGTAAGCACAACAAGAACCAGGTGCTGGTGAAGGCGCGCTACATCCTGTCCGGCGTGGAGTTCGGCCTGGAGGGCCAGTACGCGTTCGGCACGTTCCGTCCGGACTTCGGCGACGGCTTCGTGGTGCAGTACGCGGACGACACCATCGCGGCCGACCACGGCGTGGCGGTGGGTTCGCGCGGATTCATCAACCGCAACAAGGGTTGGAACAGCCTGGAGGAGCGCAACTTCGACCACATGCGCGTCAAGGCGTTCATGAAGGCGCAGTTCTAGTCACAGCGCGCCCTGCTCGCGGCGGGGCCTGCGGTTGATGCGAGAGGAGCCCGGGGCGCCTGTGAAGGCACTCCGGGCTCCTTGCGTTTGGGGCACCGCGCGGTACACCTGGACGGGCCGTCCCTTCGTGCATGAGGTGCCCTTCCATGTTCGTGCGTTCCCGCGTGTCCGCGCTCCTGCTCGCTTCCTCCCTGGCCGCGTGTTCCGGCGGAAAGACGCGCGAGGACGCGCTGCTGTTCCGGCTGACGGATCCGGTGGGGGATGACCACGGCGACGGCGAGCTGGTGTATCCGCGCCGCACGGACCTGGGGCGCGGGGACCTGGACGTGGTGGCGGTGGCGGCGTTCGCGGACGACCAGGCGACGCGGTTCGAGGTGACGTTCGCGCACCCCATCACGAGGCCGTCGCGCGCGCAGTCGGTGGACCTGGAGGGGGCGACGGTCGCGGAGCGCGCGCGGCACGGCTTCTACACGTTCAACGTGGACCTGTACGTGGATCAGGACCGGAAGCCCGGCTCCGGGCGCACGGACACGCTGCCGGGGCGGGGGCTCACGCTGGCGGCGGATTCCGGTTGGGAGAAGGCGGTGGTGCTGACGCCGCGCCCCTATGAGGCGCGCGAGGCGCTGCGCAAGAGCTGGCGGCAGGCGGCCCTGGACGCGTACGAGAAGAAGTCGGGAGGCATTGGCGGCAAGGTGGAGTCGGAGCTGAACGCGGCCACGGAGCAGGAGCTGGAGGCGCGCGTGTTCTTCCCCACCATCATCCAGGTGAGTGGCCGCACCGTGAGCTTCCTGGTGCCGGACCGCTTCCTGGGCGGACACGCGAGCGCGGACTGGGGCTATGGCGTGGCGGTGACGGGCGCGACCCTGGAGCGGCGCGTGGCGCTGGGCGGGATGTTTGGTGGGGACACGAACGCGAACCCGCGGTTGATGGCGATGGGCATCATGCCCGGCGAGCCGGTCAACGACCGCTTCGGTGGCGGGCGCAAGGGAGACCCGTCGCAGTCGCCGGTGGTGGACCTGCTGGTGGCACCGGGCACGACGCAGGAAGAGATCCTGGGGCCCACGCGGCCTGGGTGGAGCGTGGTGGTGCCTTCGGGGAAGACCGTGGCTCCGGTGGAGGATGCCGGGGTGCCCGAGGACATGCCGGACGCAGGGAGCGTGGGTCCTTCGTCGCCCGCCCCGTGACGGTTGGCTCCCGCGTTGTGCGTGGGAGGTCCTGGTTGAGGTGAGTCCGCGCGGTCGAGGATGGAGGCCTTGGAGGCATCCATGTCCTCGTGTCCGAGCTGGGTGGTCGCGGTGCTGCTGCTGTTGCTGGGCACGGGGTGTTCAGCGACGCGTGGCGTCCGGCTGAAGACGGGGCGGGAGGCTCCGGTCGTCCATGTGCCTCGGGCGGAGGTCGCGCCCGTGGAGTTGGGCGAGGACACGTTCCAGGAGGCGGTGCGGACGCTGGCTGCGTCGCCGGGCTCCATGGGGGCTTACGCGCATGTGCGCGGGCGGCTGGGGCTGGTCTCCGTGGAGGAGCCTGCTCGGGCCCGGTTGCTGGGGGATGACCTGGCGAGCGCCTATGGCCGGTGGTGCCAGCGCAAGCAGACGCCGGGGGACTGTCTTCAACTGTTGGATCACGGTCCCACGCTGGATGAGGACGGACGGCGTTCTCTGGCGTTCGCCATCGCGTTGGACTCGGTGTGGGACGAGACGTCGGAAGCGCTGGTGGGGATGACGGACCGGCGCGCGGTGCTCACCACGATTGTCGCGACGGGCACCGTGTATCTGGCGCTGTGGTTGCTGCCGGAGCCTGTGTCGAAGGGCCTCGCGGCGACGATGACGGTGGTGCTCATCGCCTATCTGGGCATCGACACGGTGTGGAACCTCATCCAGGGGTGGATTGAGTTGTCCGAACAGGCCCGGGTGGCCCGGACGTTCGATGAGCTTCGTGATGCAGGGGAGGAGTACGGCGAGGTGATGGGGAAGAACGCGGCTCGGGCGTTCGTGATGCTGGCGCTGGCGGCGGTGGGGAGCACGGCGGAGACGTTCGCCGCGAAGGTCGCGACGCTCCCGGGTTCAGGGCAGGCCTCGCTGGTGGCCGCGGAGATGGGCGGCTTCCGGCTGGCCGCGGCGGCGCAGGTGGAGTCCGCGGCCGTGTCCTCCGAGGGTGTCGTCACGCTGGTGCTGGCGCCGAACGCGGTGGCGATGTCCGCGCGGGAAGACAAGGGGCCTGTCGCGACGGGCGTGGATGCAAAGGGGCAGGAACACCACATCGCATCCAACAAGTTCTGGAACGCCACGAATCGCGGCGGCCCGTGGTCGCCCGAGTTCCAGAAGATCTTCGACAAGGCGGGAATGTCGCTCGATGACGCAGCGAACAAGGTGTCCGTGCCAGGGCATCGGGGCCCGCATCCAGAGGCGTACCACCGTCGGGTGTTCACTGCGTTGAGGGATGCGACGGCAACGTGCCGAACCATGCAAGACTGCCGCGCTTCGTTGACGAGAGCGCTGCAACGGCTTGCGAGCCAGATCCGGCAGCCGGGGACGGATCTGAATCGATGGGTTACCGGCTCGGAGTGACATGGGAGTGTCGTCCATGGCGAAGAACTACTTCGACCTCTACGCGCGCGTCGCGGAAGGACTCTGGTGCCTGGGACATCCGCTCGACGCTCGGCGGCGAGAGCTTGAGGACCCCTGGCAATTCAGTATGGGCGAGCCTGCCCACTTCAAGGAGCAGATCAAGCTTCCGCTGGACGTGGAGGGAGAATCCCGTGACTTCTCCCACGCGGCGTTCGGTACTCCGGTGGTCAATGCGAAGCTGGCCGCACTCTTCCAGGAGCTGGCTCCCCATGACGTGGAGTTGATTCCCGTCGAGGTCGACGGCCACGCAGGGCCGTACTTCATCCTCAATGCCCTCCGTAAGTTCACATGCATCGATACCGAGGCTTCCGCGGAAGTGGACTACTGGACCGAGGAGGATGGGCTTCCTGAAAAGGTTGGGAAGCTCTTCTCCATCTCGGGCATGCGTATCGACCCATCGAAGGTAGGAGACGCCAAGGTGTTCCGTCCGTCGGAGTGGAAGGGGTCGCTCCTCGTCTCAGAGGACATCAAGGACGCGATGGAGCGCGCGGGCATCACGGGCGCGGTGTTCGAAGCGGTCACGGGCCCACCAACTTTCGATCCGGTTCGCCGCGCGGAGACGAAGAGGCGTGGCGAGTTGTGGAACCAGGCTCGCTATGCCCGTGCGGCCGTGTGGCGCGGGCTCGGCACCCTGTCTGACGACTTCTACATCCCTCCCGTCGTGGGCGGCCCATGGCCCGCCAAGAGCCAGCACTGGAGCGCCATGCGCCGTCCTGACGGCCACATGCTCATCGTGACCGACGGGCTGTCCGATCCCTTCTCCGACGTCCTGGACCGGCCCACCGCGGGCTTCGGACTCGAACTCGCCATCGAGACCCCGGAGCCACTGGGGGAGGTGTGGAAGAGCTGGCCGGTGCACCTGCTCGAACGCGTTGCCTACGAGGTCGCTGAGTTCGAGAAGCTCCGTGTCACCCTGGCCAACGGCACGCTGTCCATGGAGGTGGACGGCGTGGGCATGCCCGAAACCCTCGTCACCTCCGAGGGCCGTGTGGCCGTGCTCATCGGCATGGAGACGGACTCACTGCCCTCGCGCTTCACCCTCCCGGGCGGCGAGGTCCGGCTCCTCACCGTGAAGGTGCTGATGCCAGCGGAGCTGACGTGGCTGCTCCGTCAGGGCAGGGGCGCGGCGGCGGAGCTCATCCGCCACTTCAAGGCCGCGGGAGAGGGCCACCTCTCCCGTTCGTGGCGCCAGCCCGTCGTCAGCTAGCGCAGCCGCCAGATGCCCGTGGAGCGCCCGGGGATGCTCGTCTTCCACGCTCCCGTGCCTCCAGTGAGCGGCGCCACTCCGTTGTCCAGGAACAGCGGCTCCGCCGTCGTGGCCTCCACGTTGAACGGTCCCACGGACTCCTGCGCGGTGGAGAAGTTGTGGACCACCAGCACCTGCTCGTCGTCCAGCGTCCTCACGAACGCCAGCGTGCGTGAGACTCCCGTCGTTGGCGTGAAGAGCCGCAGGCCTCCGTTGCGCAGCGCCTCCGAACCCTGGCGCGCGTGGATGAGGTTCCGGTAGCGCGACAGGAGCGAACCCGGGTTGCGCCGCTGCGCCTCCACGTTCGCTGTCTCCCGGCCGTTGGAGAACGCGTACCACGGGGAGCCCGTCGTGAAGCCTCCGCCCGCGGCCGCGCTCCAGGGCATCGGCGTGCGCTTGGACTCGTCGTTGTTGGCGTTGCCGTTCCCCAGGCCCACCTCCTCGCCGTAGTAGAGGAACGGCGCCCCCGGCAGCGTCAGCAGCACCGCCGCCGCCAGCCCCAGCTTCGCTCCGTCGTTGGCGAACTGCGTCGCCAGCCGCACCTGGTCGTGGTTGGTGAGGAAGGGCGCGTCCGCCACTCCCGCCGGGTACTGGTTCTTCATCTCCAACAGCTTCGCCGCCACGCCGCCGCTGTTGCCGGAGGTGATGGCCTCCAGCACCCGCGCGGACATGGGGAAGTTGAAGTTGAGCGGCAGCTCGTCCCCGCCCGGCACCGTCGCCGTGGAGCCGTAGTACTTGGCCACCGACGGCGTCTCGCTCCAGGCCTCGCCCACCAGCACCGCGTCCGGCTTCACCGAACGCACGTGCGCGGCGAACTCCCTCCAGAAGGCGTGCGTCTCCGGCGTGTCCGCCTGGCCCGCGCCGCTGCCCGTCTCGATGAGGTAGCGCGCGGCGTCCAGCCGGAAGCCGTCCACGCCGCGCTGGAGCCACAGCGTCGCCAGGCGCTTCACCTCTTCACGCACCGCGGGCGTCTGGAGGTTCAGGTCCGGCATGCCGCCCCAGAACGCGCCGTAGTACCAGCCGGTGTCCTGCGGGTGCCACGTGTTGGTCTGCGAGTACATGTCCCACGGCTGCGCCCAGCCCGGGTTGTTCCCGCGCCACTGATACCAATCCCGCTTCGGCGACTGCGCCGACGACGCCGAGTCCACGAACCACGGATGCTGCGAGCTGGTGTGGTTGATGACGAAGTCCAGGATGACGCGCATGCCCCGGCGGTGCGCTTCGTCACACAACCGCTGCAGGTCCTCCAGCGAGCCGTAGGCGGACTGGATGCGCTCGTAATCCGTCACGTCGTAGCCGTGGTAGCTGGGTGACGCGAACACCGGCATCAGCCACAGCGCGTCCACGCCCAGGTCGTCCGTCGTCGCCGGGTTGCCGTCGTTCAGGTAGTCCAGCCGCGAGATGAGGCCCGGCAGGTCTCCCACGCCGTCGCCGTTGGAGTCCTGGAAGCTGCGGACGAACACCTCGTAGAACACCGCGCCCCGGTACCACCCGTCCCCCGCGGGCGCGGCGAGCGTGATGTTTCCAGTGCCACTCGGGGTCGGCGTGGGGGAGGGCGAGGAACCGGCGCAGGCCCACAGCAGGGCCGCGCCGCAGAGGGAGAGTCCACGGAGGGGGCGCATGGCTTCTTCCTCTAACAGCGAACGTTCCACGCGGGCCAGCGGGCGGCCCGGATGCCACGCGAGTAGGCTTGGGCCCAACATGTCTCACCCCGCGCGCCGCCTCCATTCCCTGCATATCCGGCAGGGGCACCCGGACTTCCTCGACCTTCCGTGGGAGCTGCCGCTGGAGGCGTGGACCGAGCGTTCACCGCGCGTGGTGGAGGTGCCGCGCGGCCTGTCCCGGCACGTCGTGGTCTTCGTCAGCTATGGCGCCACCATCTACGCCTTCAAGGAGACCCCCGCGCGCGTGGCGCAGCGCGAGTACGACCTCCTGCGCGGCCTGGAGGACCGCCGGCTGCCGTCGGTGTGCCCCGTGGGCATCGCCGTCCAGACGGAGGAGGGGACGGACTCCGCGCCCGGGGACAGGCCTGGACTGCTGATCACGCAGTATCTCGCGTCGTCGCTGCCGTACCGCGCGCTGTTCATGCACCAGGGCCTGGAGCGCTACCGGTCCCGGCTGTTGGACGCGATGGCGGGCCTGCTGGTGCGGCTGCACCTGGGCGGCTTCTTCTGGGGCGACTGCTCGCTGTCCAACGTGCTCTTCCGCCGCGACGCGGGCGAGCTGCAGGCGTACGCGGTGGACGCGGAGACGTCCGAGCTGCACGAACAGCTCTCCGCCGGCCAGCGGGAGATGGACCTTCAAATCATGGAGGAGAACGTCGCCGGAGGCCTGGCGGACCTGGCCGCTCGCGTGGAGCTGGCGGAGGAATTGCCGCAGGAGCTGGAGGCCTGGCAGGAGACGGCGGCCAGCATCCGCCAGCGCTACGAGCGGCTGTGGGCTGAAATCAACCGCGAGCTCATCCTCCAGCCGCACGAGAGCTATCGCATCCACGAGCGGATCCGCACGCTCAACGACCTGGGCTTCTCCGTGGGCGAGGTGGAGCTGCTGGCGAGCGGGCAGGGCAGCCAGCTGCGCATGCGCACCATCGTCACGGACCGTGAGTACCACCGGCACCAGCTGCACTCGCTCACCGGCATCGTCGCGGAGGAGCGCCAGGCGAGCCTGCTGCTCAACGAGATGCAGGAGATGAAGGCCACGCTCACGCGCAAGCTGGACCGCAGCGTGCCCCTGAGCGTGGCCGCGTTCCGCTGGCTGGACGAGCGCTACCACCCCACGCTGTCACGCCTGCAGAAGGAGCTGGGCCGCGCGGCCGACACCGCGGAGCTCTACTGCCAGGTGCTAGAGCACAAGTGGTTCCTGTCCGAGCGCGCCAGGCGCGACGTGGGCCTGGACGCGGCCGTGCAGGACTACATGGCCCTCAGCCGCAAGCAGCCCGGCATCGCGCCGCTGCTCGAGGACGCGGCGCGGGACCCGAAGGCGCTGTAACCCCTCGCGCCACAGGACCCCAAGGGACTGTGACAGCCAGTGCCACACATTCCTTCTGGGGACCGGGATCCTGCGCGGAGAGTCATTGGCATGACGGGTGAATGCGGGCGCTGGCCATCTTCCCGGGATTTTCCCCGGGATCTGACAGGAGTCCCCCATGCGTCTGTTCCGCCGTCTTGCCCACTCCAGCCTCGCCACGCTGTTCGTCCTGGCCCTTCCGCTCGCGCAGGCGCAGGCGCAGGACTGTGTCCAGTTCTCCGGGATGAAGCACTGTGCGACGGGCGCCGCGAAGCTGGTGGTGGATGGCAAGGAGCTGCTCGTCCAGTCCGCTGACGCGTCCGGCAACGACGGCGTGGTCGTGGACACCGCGCAGGCCAAGGGCTGGAGCGCGGGGCTGGCCCACGAGCCCTCCGGCGAGGCCCGGGAGACGACCGTCAAGACGGTCATCTCGGACGGCAAGGTGGTCGCCGCCTCGGTCGTCACGGAGACGTCTGAAGGGCAGGAGTTCGCGGCGAGCTTCGTGGACGCGAACGGCAAGCCGGCCACCTACTCGGCGATGGTGTTCCGCGAGGGCCAGCTCGTGGCCTCCGTGAGCGGAATCTCCAGCGGCTCCGTGGGCGCCAGGTCCGTCGCGGGGCTCGGCAAGAAGAGCTGCACCACCCTGACCTACAAGGCGTGCATGAAGCTGTGTCTGGACGGTCCCATCGGATGCGCCTACTGCAAGGTCCCGTGCATCGGCAGCGTGAACCAGGAGGAGTGGGTGCTCAGCAACGGCAAGTATCCCTACCTCGACTTCTCGCTCCAGTCGCCCTTCGGCGCCTTCTCCGTGGGTGACGCCGCCAAGGCGGCTCCGCAGATCGTCGTGGGGGACCAGCTGGTGCTCATCTCCGACGTGCCGAGCGAGGGCGCCCAGGGCATCGACCAGGTCGTCGTGCAGAGCACGGCGAAGACGGTGTCGCTCTCCAACGAGACCGTGTCCCGGTAACCCGCGGCCCCGGAGGTCCTCCCGCCATGCCCGGCGGGAGGGCGTCAGCGGCAGACGCGGATGGGCGGCTCGATGAGGAACGGCTCGGTGGCGTCCGGGTCGTCCGGGTCGAACGCGGGCGACAGCGGCCCCGCGCCGGTGGGCTTCCACTTGCGCGGCACACGCTCGATGCCCACCGGGTAGATGGTCAGCGCTCCGTCCTTCCCGATGCGCATGCGCAGGAAGTTCTTCCAGTCCGGCAGCGCGAGCGACCCGAAGGCCTCGTTGGAGTGCGCGCCGAAGGTGTTCACGCACAGCCAGAGGTACAGGCCGGTGATGAACGGGCCCACGAGGAAGCCGCCCACGAAGGTGAACGCGCTGGAGAAGAAGAACTTGCCCGCCAGGTGCAGCCAGCCGTCCGCGCAGTGCGCGCCATCCGCCGTCAGCACCGGACACACGCCCAGCTGGCTCACCGTGAAGTACGTGGCGCCCCAGGCGACGAAGAACGCCGCCACGATGTGCGCCACGCCGTGCAGGCTGCCCAGCAGCGCGCGCCACTTCCCGAGCGCCGCGTCCGCCAGTCCCGCGAGTCCCCCCACCGTCACCATGCCGAGGATGAGCGTCCACGGCCGGTTGACCATGCTGTTGGCCACCGCCGTCACCACCTCCGGCAGGCGGGAGAGGCCCAGCGAGCCCACCTCCGCGTAGGCCGCCAGCGCGAGCAGCAGGTACCACAGGCCGGTGATGAGCCCGAACAGCGGGCTGTAGCGGATGAGCAGCAGGTTCTTGCGCGCGAGCTTTCGCGACGTGGACTCGTCCGGGAAGCTCTTGCGCAGCGTGGAGCCGTCACGCAGCACCGGTGCGGCGGGAGCGTGCGTGGGGTGCATGAAGGCGCCGCCTCCGCCCGCGGTGATGCGGTGCTGGCCGGTGTCGTCCTCGTGCCGGCGGTAGTGGTGCAGGTCGCCCGCGAGGAAGACGGCGATGCGCCGCCCGAGCACCTTCTCCTCCAGGTACTCCAGGTTGTTCTCCAGGTAGCTGCCCTTGGCGCGGCGCGCGGCCGCGGCCAGCACCCACGCGGGCTCCGCGTTGCAGAGGATGACGCGGTCGTCGGGGCCCATCTGCTCCGCGACGTGGCGGAAGTACTCCACCTGCGGCACGTCGATGTCGCTGTTGAGCTGCACGTCCGTGCCGATGAGCCACCAGTTCTTCGGCAGCTTCAGCGCGAAGTAGCTGCGGCTCTGCTTCGTGCGCCGCCCCGCCACCCAGCGCTGCGCGCAGAACAGCCGCATGAAGGCGGAGAGGCCGTCGTACCAGTCGTGGTTGCCCGGGATGACGAACAGGTCCGGGTGGGGCGCCTGCGAGCGGCGCATGGCGGCCTCGTAGGGCTGCACCGTGCGCTCCTCGTACGTCTCACGGCTGGCGCCGGGGTAGACCTCGTCCCCGCCGAACACCAGCACGCGGCCTCGCGGCGTGACGTGGGACGTCTTGCCGTCCTCCTCCGGAAGCTTGAGCTCCGGCAGCGCCAGCAGGCGCGCCACCGCGTAGGTGGAGTCCCAGCCGTCGCCGATGTCGGAGACGTAGTCGAGCCAGAAGTCGCCGTCCGCGCCCGTCTCCTGCGAATAGTCGAAGTAGGGCTGCTGCGGCCGCACCACCGCTTCGATGAGCCGGTGGTCCGCGCGCGCACCGAACACCGTGGCCACCACCGCGTCCAGGCCCGTGCGCAGCACCTGCCCGGGGTGGAGCCAGCGCACCATGTCCGCGTGCTTCTGGGGCTTGGTGGCGGTGGCGCTGCCGCGCTCGCGCACCAGGTGCGGCGGGGGCGTGGGGCCCTGTTCCTCCCAGGGCGCGGGCGGGTCGTAGCGGCCGTCCCCCTCGGGCCGCGTGGGCTCACCGGCCATCGCGAGGACCCGGGATGGAGAGAGGGGACGAAGTGGCGGTGGACCGGAGAGCCATGGACCCCTGGCTTAGCATGCCTGTACGGGACTCCTGGAGGGCAGGCAGGCGTGGTTTCCGTTCCCTGGCGGGATGGTCCCTGCGACCCTGGGGGCATGTCGAACGCGGCCCTGAAGGACTTCCCCGTCGTCGTGCCCTTCCCCGTGCATTGGAGCGAGATGGACGCGTACGGACACGTCAACAACGCGCGCACGTTCACCTGGTTCGAGTCCGCGCGCATCGCGTACATGGCCCGCGTTGGACTGGTGGGCCCCTCCGCCGCGGGCGCGGACACGACGTCCGCGGACGGGGTGGGGCCCATCCTGGCGAACACGCACGCGGACTACCTCAAGCCGGTGGTATTCCCCGTGAACCTGGTGGCGGGCGCGCGCGTCACGCGCGTGGGCACTTCCTCCATCACCTTCGAGCACGCGGTCGCGGGCGCGGACGACGGCGTGCTCTACACGCGCGGCGGTTCCATCATCGTGACGCTGCGCTACGCCACGCATGAGAAGGTGCCGGTTCCACCGGCGGTGCGGGCTGCCATCGAAAAGCTGGAGGGGCGGGTCTAGACCGGGAGTATGGGACCGTGCCCGTTTGTCTTGTTCCAGGGTCCAACAGCGCCGAGCCTTGCGCCGCGCATAACCTGAAGCGGTGCAATTCATGTCCCCATTCCTCTCCGCGAACCCGCACCTACGTGCCGCCAATCCCCTGCTGGCGGACGTGGAGGCCGTGAGCCGCATCGACGCGGTGAAGACGGTGCTGCGGGTGCTGACGCGCACCACGGGGCTGCGCCTGGCGGTGGTGGCGCGCGTGACGCCGGAGTCGTGGACGTGCTGCGCGGTGCTGGACGAGATGGGCTTCGGGCTGAAGGCCGGAGACACGCTGGCCGTCAGCACGACGTTCTGCAACACGGTGCGGACCCTGAAGGGGCCGCTGCTCGTGAACCACGCGAGCGAGGATCCGCGCTTCCGGAACCACCCCGCGCCGAAGATGTACAACGTGGAGAGCTACATCGCGGTGCCGCTGTACCGGCGCAACGGGGAGTTCTTCGGCGTGATGTGCGCGCTGGACTCGAAGGCAGCGAACCTCACCGAGGACGTGCTGGAGACGTTCCGCCACCTGGGTGACCTGGTGGGCCACCAGCTGGAGCAGGAGGATGCGCTGTCGGATCGCGACTCGCAGCTGCTGGGGGCGCACGAGGCGTCGGTGCTGCGCGAGCAGCTGATCGGCATCGTCAGCCACGACCTGCGAAACCCCCTCAACGCCATCTCGCTGGCGGCGGCGACGCTGATGCGCAGGGCGGACCTGGATGACCGGGCCCGGCGGGGGCTGCGGCGCATCCTCGACTCGTCGGACCGGGCGAACCGGCTCATCCGCGACCTGCTGGACTTCACCCACGTGCGCACGGGCATGGCCCTGCCGGTGAAGCCCCAGCCCATGAACCTGCATGAGCTGGCGGAGCAGGTGGTGGACGAGGTGCGGCTCACGGCGCCGGAACGCACGCTGGTCCTGGTGTGCGAGGGCAGCGGGCGGGGGACCTGGGATCCGGATCGCATCGCGCAGGTGTTGACCAACCTGCTCACCAACGCAGTGCAGTACAGCGCGCAGGACGCGCACATCCGCGTGGAGACGCGCGGGGACGAGCGGGAGGTGGTGCTGTCCGTGTCGAACCCGGGGGCGCCCATCCCGGCGGCGCTGCTGCCCGTGCTCTTCGAGCCGATGACCCGGGGCACCACCGAGGGCAGCGAGCACCGCAGCGTGGGGCTGGGGCTCTTCATCGTGAATGAGATCGTCCGCGCGCACGGCGGCGCGGTGGACGTGGTGTCCACGGAGGAAGCGGGCACCACGTTCCGGGTGCACCTGCCGCGCGGCTGCTAGTCAGCCCGTGCCCAGCGGGTGCATCCGCACGGCACAGAGCAGCTCCGCGACGCGCTCGGGGGCCGGTGGCACCGGGCCCACCTTCGCGAGCTTTCCCGCCGCGAAGGCCGTGCTCCTCCGGGCGCAGGTCTCCAGGTCGTGGCCCTCCAGCCTCGACGCCAGCACTCCCGCCACCAGCGCGTCGCCCGCGCCCACGGTGCTCGCCACTTCGACAGGCGGCGGCAGGGCCCGCCAGGCGCCGTCGCCGGAGACGAACAGGGCGCCCTCCGCTCCCAGCGACACCACCACCAGCCCGATGCCTGACGCGTGCAGGTCCCTGGCGGCTCGCGCCACTTCGCCCGCGTTCTTGAGCGGCCTTCCGACCAGCGCTTCCAGTTCGCGTGCGTTCGGCTTCACGAAGTCCGGCTTCGCGGTGATGGCATGGCGCAGGGGTTCTCCGCTCGTGTCCACCGCCACCCGCGCGCCCTTCGCCCGCAGGCGCTCCGTCAACATGGCGTAGAGGGTCGCGGGCACTCCCGCGGGCACGCTGCCTGACAGCACGAAGCAGCCGTTCTCCTCCGCCAGCGCATCCAGCGTCGTGGTCAGCGCGTCCAGTGCTTCCTCCGGGATGCTCAGGCCCGGGAGGTTCAGGTCCGTCACCGCGCTGCTCGTGCGGTCCACGACCTTGATGTTCACCCGGCTGGAGCCCGGCAGCCGCAGACAC
The DNA here is from genome assembly GCF_003668885.1 of Corallococcus sp. AB049A. Lineage (NCBI taxonomy): Bacteria > Pseudomonadati > Myxococcota > Myxococcia > Myxococcales > Myxococcaceae > Corallococcus > Corallococcus sp. AB049A. The sequence goes on from NZ_RAWL01000060.1 coordinate 18,616, forward strand.
CGGTCGTGGATGCCCCGCTCGTGGAACAGCGCTTCGAACAACGGCGCCGAGTCCGCGCCCAGGAAGCCCGCGGCCGTCACGGGCCGGGTGCCTCCCGCGAGGAACGCCGCCACGTTGATGCCCTTGCCTCCGGGCGTGCGCGTCTCCGCCACCACGCGGTTCACCTCGCCCGCCGTGAACCCCGGACACTCCAGCGTCTGGTCGATGGCCGCGTTCAACGTCACCGTCACCACGCCCGGCTTCGTGGGCCTCACGCCTTGGCTCCCTTTCGCGCCAGCAGGCCTCGCACCAGGCCGCGGACCTCGCCCGCGTTGCCGCACTCCAGCGCGGCCCGGGCCACGTCCTCCGCGTCCGCCATGGAGAGGCCTCGCAAGAGCGCCTTCACCGCCGGGATGCTGGGGATGGCCACGCTCAATTCCGTGACGCCCAGGCCGGACAGCACCACCGCGCCGCTCGGGTCTCCCGCGATGCCTCCGCACGCTCCCACCCAGATGCCTGCCTTCCTCGCCGCCTTCACCGTGAGGTCCACCATGCGCAACACCGCCGGATGCAGTCCGTCCGCCTTGGGCGCGAGCACCGGATGCTGCCGGTCCATCGCGAGCACGTACTGCGTCAGGTCGTTGGTCCCGATGGAGAAGAACGACACGTCCCGCGCCAGCTGCTCCGCCATCATCACCGCCGAGGGCACTTCGATCATGATGCCCGTCTCCACCGGAGCCGCGCCCACCTCGCGGCGCACGGACTCGGTGATGGCGCGGGCCTTCGCCAGCTCCTCGGGCATCGCGACCATCGGATACATGATGCGGATGGGGCCCTCCTTCGACGCTCGCAGGATGGCGCGCAGCTGCGTGCGGAACAGGTCCTCCCGTTCGAAGCACAGCCGGATGCCTCGCACGCCCAGGAACGGGTTCGCCTCCGCGGGCAGCGACAGGTAGGGCACGTGCTTGTCCCCTCCAATGTCCAGCGTGCGCAGGATGAGCGGCAGGCCGTTCAGCTCGCGCACCATGGTGCGGTACGCCTGGAACTGCTCCTCCTCGCCGGGCGGCTCGTCTCGCTTGAGGAAGAGGAACTCCGTGCGCATCAGGCCCACGCCCTCTCCGCCCGCTTCCACGGCCTTGGCCGCGTCGTCCGCCCCGCTGATGTTCGCGGCCACCTCCACGCGCCGGCCGTCCATCGTGATGGCGGGCTGATAGCGCTCCAGCTTCTCCTCCTCGCGCCGGGCGTGGATCCGCTCACGCTGGTGCGCGGCCTTCGCCCGGTCCCGCTCCGAGGGTCCCATGACGAGCACGCCCGCGTCCCCGTCCAGGATGCAGTGCTGCCCGTCGCGCAGGTCCAGCACCGAAGGCCCCACCGCCACCACCGCCGGCAAATCGAGCGAGCGCGCGATGATGGCCGTGTGCGACGTGGTGCCGCCGCCCGCCGTGCACAGGCCCAGCACCATGGCGGGGTCCAGCCGCGCCGTATCCGACGGCGCCAGGTCCTCCGCCAGCAGCACCACCGGGTGGTCCGGGAAGACGGGCTCGCCCTCCAGCACCCGGGCCAGGGGCCTCAGCACGCGCCGGCCCACGTCCAGCAGGTCCGCGGCCCGAGCGGCCATCAGCGGTGCGTCCAGCGCGGCCAGCCCCTGCGCGCGGTCCTCGAAGACGCGGCGCCAGGACTCGCCCGCGCTCAGGCCGGTGTCGATGAGGCCATGCGACTCCATCAACATCTCCGGGTCGTCGAGCAGCTCCAGGTGCGCCTTGAAGATGGCGGCCCGCTGCGCTCCGGCCTTCAACAGGAAGCCGTCGTGCAGCTGGCGCAGCTCCGCCGCCGCTCCGGCGAGGGCTGCCTCCAGCAGCTGGTGTTCCCGCACGGCGTCGGCGGCCTGCTCCTCCACCACCAGCTGTTCGCGCTGGAAGGTCCACACGGGCCCCGCCGCGATGCCCGGCGACGCGGACAGGCCCGCGACCAGCGTCCCCTCGTAGTCGAGCACGGCGGTGGGCTCGGGCTCCGGTGTCAGCGCGCCCGGGGGCGCGGGCGTTTCGCCCAGGCCCGCGTCGAAGGCGTCGCGCAGCGCGAGGAGCACCGCCTCCGCGTCGGCTCCCGCCGCGGTGAGCGTCAGGGGCGTGCCGGCGCGCGCCCCCAGGCGCAGCAGCGACAGGACGCTGCGGGCGTTCGCCTGACGCCCCTCGTGGTGGACGGTGACGTCCGCGCGGAAGCGGCGCACCACCTCCACCAGTACGGTGGCGGGGCGCGCGTGCAGACCGTACGGCGAAGGGGACAGCACCCGGAGCGACGGGCCTCCGGGCTCGGGCTCCGCTGGCGTCTCCGGCGCGGCGCTGGTGAGCACCTGGATGATGGTGGCCGCATCCAGCGTGGAGGCCAGGGCCAGGGCCAGGGCCTCGTCGTCCAGCACGCCGGTGAGGTTGGCGAGCACCTGGAGGTGTTCGTCGGACCGGGCCGCGATGCCGACGACCAGGTGCGCGTGGCCGTCCTCGCTCCAGACGACACCGGCGGGGAACTGCACCACGACGACGCCCGTCTGGCGCACGAGGTGGCGCGCCTCCGGCAGGCCGTGCGGAATGGCGATGCCGTGGCCGAGGAACGTGGCGGACACCTGCTCGCGCTTGAGCATGCTGTCGACGTAGGCGGGCGAGATGAAGCCGGCCTCCACCATCAACTGTCCGACCAGGCGGATGGCCTCCGCCTTGTTCGCGGCGGCCCATCCCAGGCGGACCTGCGATGGCGTCAACGACAGCATCCGGGCTCCTTGCTTCAGGTGCGTGAGCGCTTCACGCGGAGGAACGACGGTGCATCCTGCCCGGTGTCCGCCCATGCCCGCGCGGGCTGCCCGAGCCCCGTCTTCCGGGTAACAACCCACGGAGGCGAAGACCTCCCGGCCCTGACATGGCCTCGACATGACGGGCAGGCGACGTCCGGTGTCCTCGCGCGTGACGGCCCGCATGGGGGTGTTAAAGGGGAGGCCGTCATGTCTGACAGCGTCCTGGACTTCTACGAAGGGCTGGCCGAGGAGTACCACCTGCTCTTCGCGGACTGGGAGCAGTCGGTGGACCGGCAGGGCGCGGTGCTGGACGCGCTCCTGCGCCGCTCGGGCATGCCGCCGCCGCGCCGGGTGCTGGACTGCGCGTGCGGCATTGGCACGCAGGCGCTGGGGCTGGCGTCGCGCGGCTACGCCGTGCACGCCACGGACCTGAGTCCTTCCGCGGTGGCGCGCGCGGAGCGGGAAGCCCGAGCCATGCACGTGAGCATCACCACCGGCGTGGCGGACATGCGGATGCTGGACTGGCAGGTGCCGGGCACCTTCCACGTGGTGATGTCCTGCGACAACGCGGTGGCGCACCTGCTGGAGGACTCGGACCTGGAGGACGCCGCGAACGCGATGGCGTCACGCCTGGTGCCCGGGGGCCTGCTGGTGGCGAGCCTGCGGGACCATTCCGCGCTGCTGGAGAAGCGGCCGCGCTTCACGGCGGAGCGCGTGCTGGACACGCCGCTGGGCCGGCGCGTGCTGTTCCAGGTCTGGGATTGGGCGGTGGATGAAAGGCAATACACCGTGCGCCAGTTCATCCTGCGCCAGGAGTCCGGCATCTGGCACACCACCGAGCACACCGGCGTCTACCGGCTGCTGCAACCCGTGGAGCTGGAGCAGGCGCTCACCCGGGCAGGGCTGGTGGATCCGCGCTGGTACACGCCGGAGGAGACGGGCTTCAATCAGCCGCTCATCACCGCGCGGAAGCCTTGAACACCGAGCGGCACCGCGTGACGGCGCACGGTGTCCGCGGCCTTCAACAGCACGCGGGCCTTCTGGGCTCCGGCGTGCAGCGTCTGCTCCAGGTGCAGGGACGGCATCAGCGCGAGCAGCAGGTGCAGGGCCAACAGCCAGCCCAGGGCCTCGCGGAGGAACGGTGAGAACGGCCTCTGTCCATGCGGCGGTCGGTCCACGGCATCCCTCCTGACGACAGTTGTAGTCAGTGGGGATATGTCATGGCTACAGTTGTAGTCAAGAGGGCAGGGCCCAGACGTCTTCCGTGGGCCGGTAGGCGCGGGAGTCCTTGCCGGCGGTGCCGTGGGCCTTGGTGTCGAGCAGTCCCGCGTGCCAGAGGTTCTGTTTGAGTTTGAAGACGGTGGACGGGTTGATGTCCGGTCCTCGCAGCCCGGGCTTCAGGGTTCCGGAGGGGTCCGCGAGGAAGAGGGCCGTCGCCAGCGCCGGGTCGTCATGGCCCGCGGCCACGGCCAGCTCCGGCAGCGTGAGGCTTCCGCCGTGGTCCGTGAGCGTCCGGTGGATGAGGCGCACCGCGGGCTGACGGATGAGGACGAAGCGCGCCACGGCGGCGAAGGCCGCGTGCACGTCCAGCAGGCGCTTGCGCTTGTCGTAGCGCGTGTCGGGGTCGAACTGGAGCGCGGCCAGGAGGTCCGCCACGGTGCGGCCTTCGAGCGTGGGCTTCCAGTCCAGGTCCAGCAGCCCGAGTGTGTTGGCGCCCGTGGCCGCGTGACGCCGGGAGCTGTCGCTTCCCAGGTCCTTCCAGTGCGCGGCGAGCGATTGGAGCAGCGACCCCGAAGGTGCGCCCCGGTCCGCGAGGAACGCGGCCGCGAGGTAGTTGAGCGGATGGTTGAGCTGGAGGCTGCGCGCGGCGGGCACGCCTTCGAGCAGCGACGAGGCCTGGCTGACGGCGCGCGGCAGCGGGGTGGGGTCCGCGGGCGCGACGACCTCCACCCAGTGCTTCGCGTCCCGCGCGAGGAGGCCGATGCCGTTGCCTCGGGCCTGGTTCACGGTGGTGGCGCGCAGGTCGGCGGCGAGCGTTGGGAGTGCGAGGTAGGCGTGATGGACGCTCGGGCGGTAGCTGAGGGCCTGTCCCAGGCCGTGCGCCCAATCCTTGTCGGACGCCTTCACCTCGATGCCCGTGACGAGGACACCTTCCGGCTGCGCCACGCTGCACAGGATGTCCGGCCGCGTGCCCTCCAGCATGAGCCGCGTCATGGGCTCCAGGTCCCGCGCGACCGGGCTGTGGACGTACGACGGATGCGCGTCCACCAGCAGGTGCAGCACGCGCGACCTGCGCAGCCCATGCTCGAGCAGGTGTTGCTTCAGCGAGTGGACGACCCTGGCCTCTTCGTGGGGCATGCGGCTTCAGGCGCGCTTCGCGTCCGCGGGCGCATTGGGGTGGCGCGCGAGCATCATGCGCAGCTGTGGCTGACGGCGGACCAGCTCCTGCTTGAGCAGGTGCGCGATGAGCGCGGGCGGCGCGGCGCTCCAGCGCGCGATGTTCTGCACCAGCATGGGCGAGCGGTACGTGCGCCCGCACAACAGCGACGTCGTCTTGCCGTCCACCGGCATGCCCACGAGCGCGCCCAGCGCGCGGCCCTCCGTGTTGAGGATGAGCTCCACCTTCTCCTCGGACGGGCCGGTGGAGAAGCGCTGGCGCAGCAGCTCTCGCGCGGTGCGGCGGGTCTGCTCCGGCACGTCCCGGTCCACCGTGAGCTTGTGGTGCTCCATCAGGCGGCGCATCGCCCACAGGCGGCGGAAGACGGCGACCGGCAGCTGCGGATTGCGAACGAGGAAGCGGCGCACGCCCGTGTCGGACGCGAAGGCCGCCCGGGCCACCAGCGCCTCCAGGCCCACGGGGTTGCGGTGATGCCTGGCGATGAGCCGCGCGTGCGCGAGCCCCACCCGCGTGTTCTCCAGCACGGCCTTGATGACGGACGGCACCGGGTCGAAGCACAGCGCGGACAGCTCCGGGTCCTCCGCGCCCTTCGCCACCGCCACCCGCTGGTCCTCCGGCAGCCCGTGCAGCCGCGTCTCGAAGAGCTTGCGGAAGTCGCCCAGCAAGGACTCCGGCACGTCGTCCTCGGGAGGCGCTTCGTCGTCCGAGGCCTCGGCCTCCGGCAGCGGCTCCATGTCGCTCGCGTCGGGCTCCGGCGCGCGCGGCTCCACCGCGGGGGGAACGACGGTGTTCACGGCCTCCGTGCCCGGCAGCAGCGCTCCCTGCGACACCAGCCTCGCGAGGATGTCCCGCAGCTTGTCCGGGGGAAACCCCGTGAGCGCGGGCAGGTCCTTCTCACGCGTGTGGCCATCCAGCCGCGACAGCACGAAGCCTTCCTCCGCGTTCAGCGGAAGCCGCCGCAGGTCCACCGTGGGGTTCAGCTTGGGCGTCCAGTCACTCATGCGCGCCCCCGAGTCTTTCACGACACGCGCGGTTCGCGCCTCTTCGCAGTCAGCGCCGTCCGCACCGGATTGTTCCCGGCCGGCCTGAAAACGGCGGGCCGCGTCGAGGACCGCCTGGCTGCCCTCCTGCCCACGGGCCACGCCCCCGGGGCCAAGGGGTGTCGCGACCGGCACGAAGAGGGCCCGCATGGGTTGACGAGAGGCGGGCAGCTGGACACAACTTCACTTCATGTCCGACCGCATCCAGACCTATGGCGAGTTCTGGCCGTTCTATCTGCGCGAGCACTCGCAGGCGTCGACACGCTGGCTGCACTTCGCTGGCACCAGCCTGGGTGTGGGCCTGGGAATCACCGCCGCCGTCACCGGACGCGGCGCCCTGATTCCCGCCGCGCTGGTGTGCGCCTACGGCTTCGCGTGGGCCAGCCACTTCAAGATCGAGCACAACCGCCCCGCGACCTTCAAGTACCCGCTCTGGTCACTCATCTCCGACTTCCGCATGGCCGCGCTGATGCTCACCGGCCAGCTGGGTCCGCACCTGGAGCGCGCCAACTCCGGCGCGACGGCCGCCGCCACCCTGGCGCCGGCCCCCGTCCAGAGCCGCTGAGCTACCTCGGCGGCGGTGGGCCGAAGCGGCCCGCGCTGTACCCCTCGATGGACCTCAGGATGTCCGCCTGGGTGTCCCCGATGAACGGCCCGTGGCTCACCAGCGGGTCCCGCTGCGGCTGGCCCGCGTACAGCAGCACCCGCGCCCGCGTCGTCCCCGTGACGCGGACCGTGCTGCCACCTCCCGACACCGGACGGTCCAGCCAGCCCACCTGACCGGGCTTGAGCGACTGCCCATCCGGCCCCACCGCGACCTCACCCTCCAGCACCAGGAAGAAGCCGTTGTACGAAGCAGGCAGGTCCTGCGCGACGGACGCGCCCGCCTCCAGCCGGAGCTCCGCCAGCGTGACGGGCACGTAGTTCTTCGTGGGCGAGCGCACGTCGCCGGACGTGCCGCTGTACACGCGCACCTCCACGCCCGGCTCGCGACGCACCGGCAGCTGTGCGTACGCCAGGTCCTGGTAGCCCGCAGGCACCCAGCGCTGTGCTTTCGGCAGCGTGAGCCAGAGCTGGAGGATGCGCGCCTGGCCCAGGTCTCCCTCCAGCCCCTCGCCGTGGATGACGCCACTGCCGGCCGTCATCCACTGCACGTCGCCCTCGCCCAGCTTGCCGCTGTCGTGGGTCATGCCGCCCTTCACCACGAAGGTCACCGTCTCGAAGCCCGCGTGCGGATGCGGCCCTCCAATCGGCTTGCCGTCGATGCGGTCGTCCATCAGCAGGATGAACGGATCCGACCGCGCGTAGTCCTCCGGTGAGATGACCGGCACCACCGTGTGCGCCGGGCCGAACTGCCCCTGCGTGGGTTCGGGCAGGTCGATGATCCGCTCCAGCCGTCGTTCCAGGACATCCACTCGTTGCGTGCTCATGACGGTTGCCTCCTTCTGGATTCAGCCCAGCGCCGGGTAGCTGGTGAAGCCCTGCTCCTCGCCCTGGAAGAACGTCGCCGCGTCCGGCGTGTTGAGCGGCGCGGACCGGCGGAAGCGCTCCGGCAGGTCCGGGTTCGCGAGGAACGGCACGCCGTACGCCACGAGGTCCGCCTCGCCGCGAGCCAGCACCGCCTCGCCGGCCTGCGCGTCGTAGCCACCATTGGCGATGATGGCGCCCGGGAAGACATTGCGGATCGCCGGGGTGATGCGCTGCTCGGGGGCCGGGGCGGCGGGGCCCGTGACGAGCTCCGTCACGTGCAGGTAGCCCAGGCCCAGCTTGCCCAGCTCCCTCGCGATGTACGTGAAGGTCTCGGTGGGCGTGGAGTCGTGCATGCCCGTGTACGGGAAGTTCTGGGGGAAGAGCCGGTAGCCCACGCGGTCCGCGCCGAACACCTCCGCCACCGCCCGCGCCGCCTCCAGTGGCAGGCGCGCCCGGTTCTCGATGCTGCCGCCGTACTGATCCGTGCGCTGGTTGGAGCCGTCCCGCAGGAACTGATCCAACAGGTAGCCGTTGCTGCCGTGCAGCTCCGCGCCGTCGAAGCCGGCCTCCTTCGCGTTGCGAGCGGCCTGGCGGAACTGCTCGACGACGCCGGGAAGCTCATGCGTCTCCAGGGCCCGGGGCGTCACCGCGGGCTTCTTGCCCTGGAACGTGAAGACCTCCTGCTCGACCTTGATGGCGGAGGGCGCCACCGGCAGCTCGCCCCCGTGGAAGTCCGGGTGCGAGACGCGCCCCACGTGCCACAGCTGCGCGAAGATGAGGCCGCCCGCCGCGTGGACCGCGTCCGTCACCTTCTTCCAGCCCGCCACCTGCTCCGGCGAGTGGATGCCCGGTGTGCGGATGTACCCGACGCCCTGGGGGCTGACCTGGGTGCCCTCGGAGACGATGAGGCCCGCGGACGCGCGCTGCGCGTAATAGGTCACCGCGAGAGGGTTGGGGACGTTGCCGTCCACCAGCGCCCGGCTGCGGGTCATGGGGGCCATCACCAGCCGGTTCTTCAGTTCGAGCCGGCCCAGACGGAAGGGGGAGAGGAGCTGGAGTGTATTTGCCATGGCCGTTGAATGCTCCAGGCGCTATGGACGTGCCATGGCATCCAGTCCAAACAAATTGACCGATCGTCCAGAGGCTCTGGAGGGACAGGGTGCTGATGTCCTGGCGGACGTCCTGGACACGCTGCGCCTGTCCACCCGGATGCACGGCCGTTTCGAGCTGTTCGCCCCCTGGGGGCTCCAGTTCGGGACGGCGCCGGGGGCTCACATCGTCCTCGTCGCGCGCGGCGGGGCCCGGCTGGAGGTGGAGGGCGTTCCGGGCGCCCTGGAGCTGTGCGCGGGGGACCTGGCGGTGCTGCCGCACGGCGGAGGCCACACGCTGCGCGACGCGGAAGGCAGCCCCGTCCACGTCCTGGAGCGCGGAGCCTGCGCGAGCGCTCGCGGCAAGGGCTCCATCCGGCTGGGCGGCGACGGCGAGCGGACGACGCTGGTGGCGGCGACGTTCCAGCTGGGGGTCGCGCCGCGCACGCTGCTCTTCAAGGAGCTGCCCCACGTCATCCACCTGGCCGCGGACGACGCGGCGACGGCGCCGTCACTGGCGTCCACGGTGCAGTTGCTGCTGACGGAGAGCGCGTCGTCGCATCCGGGAGCCACCGTCATCATGAGCCGGCTCGCGGACATCCTGCTGGTGCAGGCGCTGCGCGCGCACATCCTGAAGTCGGAGGGCTCGTGCCGGGAGGCCGGCATGCGGGCGCTGGGGGACCCGCAGATTGGCAAGGCGCTCGCGCTCATCCACGAGCGCCCCCAGGAGCCCTGGACCGTGGAGAGCCTGGCGTCCGCGGTGGCCATGTCCCGGTCCGGCTTCGCCGCGCGCTTCAGTGAACTCGTGGGAGAGCCGCCGCTGGAGTACCTGGTGGGGTGGCGGATGATCAAGGCCGCCCAGCTCCTGCGCGAAAGCGAGCTGCCCCTGAGCGAGGTCGCTCCGGCCATCGGCTACCAGAGCGAGGCGTCCTTCAACCGCGCCTTCAAGCGCTGGGATGGGACGGCTCCCGGCGCGTACCGGCGCAACCACCGCCGGGCGTCGTGAGGCTTCAGCCCTCTTCCTGGGGAAGCACGGCCCGTGTCCGGAAGACAGCGGGCCCCGCGAGGCGAAACGTCAGGCGCTGACGCCCACGCCGATGGGGCAGCTCACGCCGGTGCCGCCGACGCCGCAGTAGCCGCCCGGGTTCTTCTGCAGGTACTGCTGGTGGTAGTCCTCGGCGTAATAGAAGGCCGGGGCCGGGAGGATCTCCGTGGTGATGTCGCTCAGGCCCTTCGCGTTGAGCGCGCCCTGGTACGCCTGGCGCGTCTCCTCCGCGGCGCGCTTCTGCGCGTCGTTCGCGTAGTAGATGCCGGAGCGGTACTGGGTGCCCGCGTCGTTGCCCTGGCGCATGCCCTGCGTCGGGTCGTGGTTCTCCCAGAAGACCTTCAACAGCTGCGCGTACGTGACCTTCTTCGGGTCGTACACCACGCGCACCACCTCGTTGTGGCCGGTGAGGCCGGAGCAGACCTCCTCGTACGTGGGGTTCGGCGTCAGCCCGCCCGCGTAGCCCACCGCGGTGGAGTACACACCCGGCACCTGCCAGAACTTGCGCTCCACCCCCCAGAAGCAGCCCATGCCGAAGATGGCCGTCTCGAAACCCTCCGGCACCGGCCCCTTCAGCGGGGTGCCCAGCACGGTGTGCTTCTGCGGAACCGGCATCTCCTGCGGACGGCCCGGCAGCGCCTCCTGCGGAGTGGGGAGCCTCAACTTCTTCGGGGACGTGAAGAACATGCTCTAGCTTTAGCTCCGGGCCCCCCGATTTTCACGCCCGCCGCACGGCCGGCCACCCGCCCTCCGTCCCACCAGGAATGCCTCGCCTTCCCGACGGTTTCCCAGGACTCCCTGTATCTTATACACATCTGACGCTGCCGACGACTTAA